>JAKPZB010000074.1 GCA_029560215.1 Methanobacteriota archaeon
CGGGGCCAACGTGGTCTTCTGCCAGAAGGGCATCGACGATCTGGTGCAGCACTTCCTGGCCAAGGAGAACATCTACGCCGGCCGCCGGGTCAAGAAGGGCGACATGGAGAAGCTGTCCAAGGCCACTGGCGCCACCATCATATCCAAGATCAACGAGCTGGACGCCGCTGACCTCGGGAAAGCCGACCTGGTCGAGGTCCGCAAGATCCAGGAAGAGGAGATGACCTTCGTCACCGGGTGCAAGAACCCCAAGGCCATGTCCATCCTGATCCGCGGCGGGACCGACCACGTGGTCGCCGAGATCGAGAGGTCCCTGGACGACGCCATGAGCGTTGTGGCCGTGGCCATCGAGGACGGACGCATACTGACCGGCGGCGGCTCCACCGCTGTCGAGGTCGCCCTGCGCCTGCGCGAGTACTCCTCCTCCGTGGGAGGACGCGAGCAGATCGCCATCGACGCCTACGCCTCGGCATTGGAGGTAATCCCCACCGCTCTGTCCGAGAACGCCGGACTGGACCCCATCGACATCCTGATCGAGATGAGGAAGTCCCACAAGGCGGGCAAGAAGCACGCCGGAGTGAACGTCTTCACTGGACAGGTCGAGGACATGCTGGCCAACGATGTCATCGAGCCCTTCCGGGTCGACAAGCAGGCCATCAGCTCCGCTACCGACGCCGCCGTGATGATCCTGAGGATCGATGACGTGATCGCCTCCAAGGGCACTCCCGGCATGAGCTCCAAGGACATGGTCGGCAAGGACGGCCTGGGCGACGTGGATTAAACTCTAAAAGGAGGGGTACTCCCCTCCTCTCAAAACATCTTATATTTTAAAAAAGAAAGTCAACGGGTGAGCCCACAATGGAAGACAGCTCCAGGGAAACGCGGCCCCCGCAGGCGGGGGAGGCTCAGGACGAGCCGCTCAGGCCGGATGATGAGATGAACAGATTGAGGACCGAGTTGGAAGAGGCAAAGGCGCAGGCCGAGAAGAACCTGGACCTGGCCAAGCGCATCCAGGCCGATTTCGACAATTACAAGAAGCGGGCCCAGCGCGAGAAGGAGGAGCAGATCAAGGCCGGCAACGACAAGCTGCTCTACGATCTCCTGGGCTTCCTGGACGACTTCGAACGGGCCTTGGCCGCCAAGGCCACCCCGGAGGAGTTCAGGCAAGGCGTGGAATCCATCCACGCCAACTTACGATCATTGCTCCAGTCCAAGGGACTGGTGGAGACGCCCTGCGAGCGTTTCGACCCGGCACTGCACGAGGCGCTGTGCGTCGGAGAGGGCGAGGAGGGCAAGGTCCTGGAAGTATACCAGAAAGGGTACTGCCTGGGACCGAGGGTAGTGCGCTACGCCAAGGTGAAAGTTGGCAGTGGCAACAAAAGAGGTGAATCAGATGGCTAAGATCATAGGCATAGATTTGGGCACCAGCAACTCGGCCGCCGCGGTCATGGAAGGCGGCCGGCCGACCATCATACCGAGCGCGGAGGGGACCAGCATCGGAGGGAAGGCCTTCCCGTCGTACGTGGCCTTCACCAAGGACAACCAGCTTCTGGTGGGTGAGCCGGCCCGCCGCCAGGCCGTGACCAATCCGGAGGGCACCATCGCCGCCATCAAGCGCAAGATGGGCACGGACTACAAGGTAAAGGTCATGGGGAAGGAGTACTCCCCGCAGCAGATCTCGGCGTTCATCCTGCAGAAGATAAAGCGGGACGCTGAAGCGTATCTCGGAGAGGAGGTCACCAAGGCGGTCATCACTGTCCCCGCATACTTCAACGACAACCAGAGGCAGGCCACCAAGGACGCCGGGGCCATCGCCGGACTGGAGGTCATCAGGATCATCAACGAACCGACCTCGGCCGCTCTGGCCTTCGGCCTGGACAAGGCTGGAACGTCCCAGAAGATCATGGTCTTCGACCTGGGCGGCGGAACCCTCGACGTCACCATCATGGACCTCAGCGACGGGGTTTTCGAGGTGGTCTCCACCAGCGGGGACACCCAGCTGGGCGGCACGGACATGGACGAGCTGCTCATCAAGTACGCCGTCAACAACTTCCAGAAGGAGACCGGGGTGGACCTGACGGCCGACAAGATGGCCATGTGGAGGGTGCGCGAGGCCTGCGAGAAGGCAAAGATCGAGCTGTCCACCACCATGTCCACCGAGATCAACCTGCCGTTCATCGCCGCCGGGGCGGATGGGCCGAAACACCTGGCATTCAACCTCACCCGGGCCAAGCTGGAGGAGCTTGTCGAACCGGTGGTCAATCGCTGCCGCGGTCCCGTCGAGCGCGCCATGAAGGATTCCAACCTCAGCGCGGACAAGATTAACGCGGTGATCCTGGTCGGTGGTCCGACGCGCATGCCGATCATCCAGAGGTTCGTGGAGACCATAGTGGGCAAGAAGATCCAGAGGGGCGTGGACCCCATGGAGTGCGTGGCCATGGGCGCCGCGGTGCAGGCGGCCGTTCTGGCCGGAGAGGTCAAGGACGTGCTGCTGCTGGACGTGACGCCGCTGTCCCTGGGCATCGAGACGCTCGGCGGCATCGCCACCAAGCTCATCGACCGCAACACCACCATTCCGACCCGCAAGAGCCAGATCTTCTCCACCGCCGCCGACGGGCAGACCAGCGTGGAGATCCACGTGACTCAGGGCGAACGCCCGATGGCCAAGGACAACACCTCCCTGGGCCGCTTCATGCTCATGGGAATCCCCCCGGCTCCTCGCGGCGTTCCGCAGATCGAGGTCGCTTTCGACATCGACGCCAACGGCATCGTCAACGTCAGCGCCAAGGACCTCGGCACCGGGAAGGAGGCCAAGATAACCATCACCGCCTCCACCAAGCTCTCCACCGAGGACATCGACAAGATGGTCAAGGAGGCCGAGCGCTTCGCCGAGGAGGACCTGAAGAACAAGGAGAAGGTGGAGATCATCAACCAGGCCGACCAGCTTACGTACGCCACGGAGAAGGCGCTGTCGGAGCTGGGCGAGCAGGCGTCCAACGAGGAGAGGACCAAGATCGAGGCTCTGGTCAGCGACGTCCGGGAGGAGATCAAGAAGGGCGACACCGCGACCATCAAGACCAAGATGGAGGCGCTGCAGAAGGAGTTCTACGCCATCTCCACCCGCATCTACCAGAACATGGCGCAGAAGCAGCAGGCCGAAGGCCCTCAGCAGCAGGGTTCCGCCCCCAAGGACGATAACGTGGTCGACGCCGACTACAAGATCGTTGACGACCAGTAGGCGAACCGATGGCCGAGAAGCGCGACTACTACGAGGTGCTTGGCGTGGAACGCCAGGCCGGCGAGGAGGACATTAAGAAGGCCTATCGCCAGCTGGCCCGCCAGTACCATCCGGACGTCACCAAGGAGGACCCCAAGGTGGCGGAGGAGCGCTTCAAGGAGATCTCCGAAGCGTACGAAGTGCTGATGGACAAGCAGAAGCGCGAGCTGTACGACAAGTACGGCCACGCCGGCGTCAACAGCCAGTTCCAGGGCGGCGGGTTCAACTGGAACGACTTCACCCATCAGGGCGACATCCGTGATATATTCGGCGATATGGGCTTCGGTTCCGGGAACATATTCGACATGTTCTTCGGAGGCGGCCGTTCCCGCGGACCTCATCAGGGACAATCCCTCCGCTACGATCTGGACATCTCCCTGGAGGAGGCGGCGGAGGGCATCAAGAAGGAGTTGACCCTTCCCCTGACCGTCAAATGCGACGCCTGCGGAGGCACCGGTTCCAAGAGCAGGAAGGAGGAGATCTGCCAGCAGTGCCAGGGCAAAGGGCAGGTGCAGCGCGTCGAGCGCCGCGGCTACTCCCAGTTCATTTCCGTAGGGGCGTGTCCGAAATGCGGCGGCTCCGGGAAGGACATCAAGGACCCCTGCCCGGAGTGCGACGGGGGCTGGACCCGCAAGCGGCAGAAGATCTCCCTGGACATACCGAAGGGCGTGGACACCGGGATGCGTTTACGTGTGGCGGGCGCCGGAGAACCGTCCCCGGACGGGGGGCCACCTGGCGATCTCTTCGTGGTCGTGAACGTTCGCGAGCACAAGACATTCCAGAGGGACGGCGCGGACCTGTACGCCACCCAGGAGATATCGTTCCCCGAGGCGGCCCTGGGCGCCACCATCGAGGTGCCCACCCTGGACGGCAAGAAGGTGGAGATGACCGTCCCGGCCGGAACGCAGCCGGGCGAGGTGCAGCGCCTGAAGGGGCTAGGCATCCCGCGCATTGAGGGCTATGGCAAGGGCGACCTGTACATCCGCCTGAAGCTGGTGGTGCCGAAGAAGCTCTCCGCCGAGCAGAAGGATTTGCTGCGCAAGTTCGAGGGCGGCGAGGGCTCCAAGAAACGCCTGTTCGGCCGCAAGTGAGCTCAGTACAGCAGCAGGAACGCGATCAGCACGTGGATCGCGGCGAACAGCGGCACCAGCTTGAACTTGAGCTTTCGGGTCTTGTGCCGGAACCACCGCATGCCGGCCATGGCCCCGAAGGGGCCGACGAGAGCTAGGAGCAGCAGCGTTCTCTCGGATATCCGGCGGTCACCCTTCCTGGCCATCATCTTGTCGTAGGCGTACATCATCATGGCCACAAGGTTGATCAGCAGGTAGAGGCCGGCCAGGGCCAGGAAGGCGGCGGATGTCCAGTCCATGCTCCCCGATGCGGCTCGGCCGGTAAATCGTTTTGCTCTTAGCGCATCACCCCGAAGCGGTCCCATTGGGCGATCATCTTCGGAACGATGCTCTCGTCGATCGCCAGATCGAATCGTCCGAAGTACTGGTTCAGCGAGCGGATCCCCTCGCGCAGCGCCCTCTCCGCCTCGGTCAGGCGGATCCAGGGCGTGTCCCCCACGCGATCAACCCTTATCGCCTCGGACAGGTCGATGAACCAGGGGCGACCGTCCTTGACCAGGATGTTGTAGGGGCTGAGGTCGGTGTGCACCACCCCGGCCTTGCCCAAGGCTAGTATGGCCTCGGCGACCTTCTCCCTCATCTCGGCCGGATCGTCGGGCGAAGCGTCCTGGAGACGAGGAGCCGGGCAGCCGTCCTGGTCAAGGTACCTCATGGTCAGCATGTTCTCCACCCGGCGGGAGGGCGTGGGCACTGGCGCGCCGCCCTTCCAGGCCTGCAGCAGCATGTCGTACTCGTGAGCGGCCAGCCAGCCCGCCGAGTTCAGCTTGATCGGCCGGCCTCCCTTGTGCGATGTCTGATACAGTCGGTAGACCTTCACCGCCAGAGGCGCGCCGCGGTGCTCGGCCAGATACACGCTGGCCTCCTTCCCGGAGGATATCATCCCCCGGACCCCGGTGGCCAGGCCGTTCTCCAGTACGGACTGGACCGTTTCGCGATATCCACTTTCGTGGAATTCGATGTTCTTGTTCCTGATGCGCCAGGCTACGCTGGCGTCCAGATACGGATCGTTGGGCATGTCTTTTTTTATTTTCTCTAAGCGTTCGAAAGGCGAGCGAAGAAGGATGCCTGGGAACGTTCAGAGCGGTTCCCGGGGCCCTGCTGAACAACGATTATGTGACATCATGTCCGGGAACCTCCTGGTCCAACGACCGGGGTTTTCATGCCCGAAGGGGTAAATAAATCTTGTTGCCGGCGGAGGTCATCCCATGCTATCCAGTGACATTAGAAACGATTATGATGTCCTTGGCCATGACTAACCGCTAAGTATGGCCATCAGGCTGCCGTCGTTCAGGTCGACCCAGGGTTTCGACCGCCGGGTCTGGACGCTCTTCTACGGGCGCATCATCTCCTCATCGGGCTTCTCAGTGGTTATGCCGTTTCTGTCCATCTACCTGCACAACGAGCTGGGCATACCCATGACCATCGTGGGCATGGTGCTGCTCATATCGGCGGTCGTGGGGGCTTTGGGCCAGATCGTGGGCGGCGAACTGGCGGACATCGTGGGACGGCGCAAGATAATGATCATCGCCATGGCCGCCCGCTCCGTCATGTTCCTCGCCCTGGCCTACGTGATATCGGGCGGGGCGGACATATTCGTCATCACCATAATGGTCTCCCTGAGCAGCCTGGCCGGGTCCTTCTTCGAACCGGCCTCCAACGCGCTCATCGCGGACGTGGTGGAGCCGAAGAAGCGCCTGGAGGCTTACGGGCTTTTGCGCATAGGCGGCAACGTCGGTTGGACCATGGGCCCGCTCCTGGGCGGACTGCTGTCCATGATCTCCTACCCGTTCCTGTTCATCATCAGCGCGGCGGCCACCGGCACGGTATCACTGATCGTGTTCCTCTTCGTGGCCGAGAGCATCTCCTCCGGGGCGCGCCGGCAGAAGCTCTCCCTCTCCGACCTGGGCCGGCTCAGGGAGGACCGCCGCTTCCTGGCCTTCTGCGTTATTTCCATCCCGCTGTTCATGATGTTCGGGCAGATGGCCTCCAACTACGCGGTGTTCTCCACCGAGATCATCGGCATCAGCAACGCCGAGATCGGCTACATCTACGCCCTGAACGGACTGATGGTGGTGTTCATGCAGTTCCCCATCTCCCGTTCCATCAGCCACCTGCGCATGACCAAGGCCATGGCCGCCGGTTCGTTGCTATACGCCATCGGTTACGGCATAGTCGGCCTGGCGCCCTACATCGGGATGTCGCTCCCCCACTGGCTCTTCTCTCCCGGGTTCCTCTACCTGGCGGTCTGCATGTTCATCGTGACCATGGGCGAGATGGTGGTATCGCCCTCCTCCACGACCCTGGTGGCCAAGATGTCCCCCGAATCCGAGCGGGGAAGGTACCAGGGGATGTACGGGTTGGTCAGCAACTTCGGGTTCTCCGCCGGGCCGTTCTTCGGCGGCCTGCTGTTCGACGCCTTCACCGGCCAGTCGATCTTCTTGTGGGCGGGTATCGGCTCCTTCGGCCTGATGGCCGCCCTGGGCTTCCTGGGGTTGGGAAGGCGCTTGCCGGAGAAGACCGACTGCGTGGACACGGACTAGTGCGGCAGGTATTGGATGGAACGCAGGTCGCCGTCGATGCGGGCCAGCATGCCCATGCCCGCCCGGGCGTCCAGCATGGCGAAGTAGGCCACGATCCCGGAATCCCGCACCATGCTCAGGAGCTCCGGTTCCATTATGGCCTGGGCTATCAGCTCCTCGTCGGCCCGGCTCTCGAACGAAAACAGGTAGAGCAGCAGGCGCTCCTTCGCCCGGGACGAACGCAGGGCGTTCAGGACCTCCTCGGTCCGCTCCCTGGACAGGTTGATGCCCACCGCGATCAGGGATTCCTCCCCCGCCGGGGAGCGGAGGCGCAGACAATGCGGCAGGGTGCCGTCCTCGCGGACGCTCGGCCCCTCGACGGGGCGGTCCCTCAGCTCCCCCTCGATAAGATAGGTGAGGTATCTGGCCGGGTGTTCCATGGCCAGGTCCGGAAGCTCCTCCCTGAGGAACTCCTGGCAGGCCAGGACGCACTTGCCCTGGACCAGGTCCGACAGGTCCTTGCCGTTCACGCCCCGCCATTCCAGCCCCGATTATTTCATCATTGCGACATCCTCCCCGGACTTATCGAAGCGCGTTCGGGGAGACCAAGGATTATATGCCGCGCGTTCCGGTTTACGTGCGATGAAGGCCGTGGCCGTGGTCACCGAGGACTTCCGCTTCTTCTACGAAACGGTCCGCCTCCTCAAGGAGAAGGGCCAGCCGTTCATCTCCTTGGGCTTCTCCGACCCTCTGCCGCTGAACGTGGAGCTGGTGCTGACCACCGAGGGGGAGCGCAGGCGATTGCGGGGACGGAAGGTCATCGCCAGCGACGACCCGGTCTGGGCGGTCAAGGCCGCGCTGGTCCTGCTGCAGGGCGGTTCCTTCGAGAAGGTCGTCGTGGGAGTGGACCCCGGTCCCCGCCCGGGCATCGCCATAATGGGCGACGGGAAGCTATTGCTGGCCGACACCCTGCTGTCGCCGGAGGAGGTGGCCACGGCCATCAGGGACTTCCTCTCCTTCGTCAACACCCACGAGCTTCTGATGCGTGTCGGCCACGGCGATCCCACCAACCGGGACCGCATCATCACCACCCTGTGGGAGGTGACCCGCAACATCGAGATGGTGGACGAGACGTCCACCACCGGGACCACCGGCCACCCGGAGGCCGCGGTGGCCATCGCGCGGACCCGCGGCGAACTGCTTCCCTCCCGTCCCCGTATCGCGCCCACCCAGGGGGAGGTGAGGGACATCCAGAGGTTGAGCCGGATAGAGAGCGGCGGGGCGATAACCATCACGTCCGCCTTGGCCAGGCAGGTGGCGGTGGGAAAGCTCACCCTGAGCGAGGCGATTGAAAAACAGAAAAGGAAAGGGGTTTCAGAGGGCGACCCTTGAGAAGGCCGGCACCCTGGCCAGGATCATGCCCTGTATCTTCACCGGCTCCAACCTGATGGCCAGCTTGAGGGCCTCCTGCAGCTTCCACTCGTGCTCGGAGTAGATGGTGAAGAGGGTCTCGCCCCTGTCCACCTTGTTTCCGCCCTTCTTGTTGAGCACCAGCCCGGCGCCCTTGTCCTTCGGCGAACCGGCGGTGCGGGCCACCCTCACCAGGGATTTGTTCATGATCTGGCCGACGTACCCGCTCTGCTTGGCGATGACGTCCACGCTGTACTGCCCGACCTTGATGTCCTGGGAGGTGATGCCCGGCTTTCCGCCCTGGGCCTCCACGATCTCCTGGAACTTCTTGAGGGCCTTTCCGGACTCCAGTATCTGCCTGGCCTTCTCCTGTCCCTGGTATTCGCCGCCCATCTCGAAGAGCATGCCGCAGATGCTGAGCGTCTTCTCGATGACGCTGTTCGGCCCCTTCGCTCCCTCCAGGATGGACAGGGCCTCGATCGACTCCAACGCGGGGCCGATGGCCCGTCCCAGGGGCTGCCCGCCATAGGTGATGGCGCATTCGACCCGGATGTCCAGCTCCTCACCCAGCTGAATGAAGTCCCGGGCGTAGGCCTTGGCCTCGTCCATGGTCTTGACCTTGGTGCCCTCGCCCATGGGGATGTCGATGACCAGGTAGTTCGCTCCCACCGCCTTCTTCTTGGCCATGACCGAGGCCAGAAGCTGGGCGTGCGGGTCGATCCCCAACGGATACTCGGCCTTGATGATCAGGTCGTCCGCCGGGGCCAGATTGAGCGAGCCGCCCCAGGCCAGCACGCCGCCCACCCGTTCGGTGATCTCCTTGAGCTGCGTCGGCGTCAGAGCCACGTTGGCGAAGGTCTCCACGATATCGGAGGTTCCCGCCGCGCTGCTGATGGCCCGCGACGAGGTCTTGGGCATCTTGCACCCGGCGGCGGCCATTATCGGAACCACGAGCAGAGTGATCTTGTTGCCCGGGCAGCCGCCGATGCTGTGGTGATCGTATATCGGCCCGTTGCTGAAGCTGATGGTCTCCCCGCCAGCCACCATGGCCTTGGTGAGGTCGGCGGTCTCCCGCATGTTCATGCCGTTGATGTAGAGCGAGGTGACGTACGCGGACAGCTCGATGTTCGATAGCGCCCGGGAGGAGATGTCGGCGATGATGATGGCGATCTCCTCGGTGCTCAGCTCCTGCCCGTTCATCTTCTTCTTGATGAACTCCACCGACTCCGGCTTGCTGGAGGCGGTGACCTCCACCAGGTCCCCGTTCTTGGACTCCAGGATCTGCTGGGTGCTTCCCAGCAGGCCGATCTCGCCCTTCTTGACCACCGTGTCGCTGGTGGTGACTATGGCCACGGTGACCTTGCCCTTGAAGGAGAGCTTCACGCGGTCCTTCTCCCGCAAACCAAGCTCGGCGCAGTCAAAGTCGTGCAGCAGGGCGGTCACCTCGCCGGTGTCCACGTCGATGTAGCGGGCCTTGAGCTTCATGCCAATCCCCACTTCTTGATGGCCGCGGCCAGCTCGGCGTGGTCCTTGGCGTACACGTCAAGCGGAACGTTCGCCGCGGCCGCGTCCACCGCCTGGACCATGGCCCGGGCTCCCCCGCGCACTCCGCCGGGATGTCCGGAAACCCCGCCTCCCGCCTGGATCTGCAGTTCCGTTCCGGCGATCTCCACGAGCTTCTTGATCATTCCCGGGTGCACGCCGCCGGAGGCGACAGGCATCACCCGCTTGTACGGCAGTTCCTTGGTCAGGCACATGTCCCGGTTAGCCAGGTCCTCGTGCGCGGCGCCCTTCATCTTGCCCACGCCGAACGTGCCCACGTGCAGCGCATCTCCGCCGACCATCCTGGCCAGGGTGGCGAACACCTTCATGTTGATGCCGTGGTCCTGATTGCGGGTCATCGCCCCGTGCATGGTGCGATGGACGTGAATGGGCAGCTTGATGGACGGATCTTCCGCCAGAACCTGGATGGCCCCGAAGCCGCAGGTCAGCACATCGACCATCAGCTCGGTGGCGCCCAGCTCCTGGGCGCGTTCCGCGACCTCCAGTATCTGGTGCCCGTTGGTGCTGACGTTGATGGCGTGGATCATGACATGGCCGGTCTCGCTCTTCACCCGGTCCAGGGCTTCCGCGATGGCCACCACCCGGTCCTCCAGGGGGCAGAACTTCTGGTTGCTCAACGTCTCGTCGTCCTTGCCGTTGGTCAGGCCGCCCATTCCCGCCTCGTACACGTAATCGGCGGTCTCCTTGGGCGAAAGCCCGATCTTCGGCTTGACGATGGTTCCGACCAGCGGTTTCGTCGGCCGCTTCAGGATGGAGCGCATGCCGTCTATGCCGTACTTGGGGCCCTTGAACTCCTTGAGGATGCACTTGGGAAACGTAACGTCCTCCAGGCGCACGGTGTGCAGCGCCTCCAGGCCGAACAGGTTGCCGGCGATGATGCTCAGTATCTGCGGGACGCCGCCGATGTCCAGGGAGAAGTCCTCCACCGGGAAGGCGATGGTGGCCATGTTGCCCTCGATCTTGGTGACCTTACCGCTCCTCTTCAGGAAGTTGTCCTCCTTGAGGGTGGACAGCTTGGTCCATGTCCCGGTGGACTGCTCGGTGGCGATGGCCGCCGCCGCGGTGGTCATCTTCAGGTCGGTTCCGACCTTGTACCTGCAAATGACGTGCTTGTCAACGTCCACAGGCTGGTCCAGATGTAAGTATCTCTCTTCGTATTCCATTGTTTCAATCCTCTTTGAACATGAACTCGTAACCCAGCTCCTTCACGATCACCTGGTAGGCGGCGTAGGGCGGGATAACCCCGATCTCGGTTATGATGGCGTCGATGTACTCCGGCGGGGTGGCGTCGAACACCGGGTTGAAGACCTTGACCTCCGGCGGCACCTCGCCTGGCTTGACCACCTCCGTGGCGTCGCGCTCCTCGATCTTCACCATCTCCCCGTAGATGGTGCGGGGGGAGAACTTGAAGGTCTCCGCGCACACGTTGAACGAAACGCGCGCCTCGTGCGCCGCCAAGGCCACCTGGGAAGTTCCGATCTTGTTGATCAGAGCACCGTTCGAAGCGATGGTGTCCGCGCCCACCAGCACCAGGTCCAGGTCCTTCATGACGTAACGGACGGCGGAGTCGATGATCATGGTGCAGGGGATGCCTAACTTGGCCAGGTCGTTGGCGGTGAGCACGCCCTGCCGCCAGGGCCGGGATTCGGTGCAGTACGCCTCGAAGCGCTTGCCCTGCGCCCAGGCCTCGGCCATGACGGCGATGGCGGCCTTGCTGTTGCAGTGCGTGAGCACCTTGTCCCCGTCCTTGATCCGGTTCGCGCCCAGTTTCCCGATGGTCTTCAGGGCGTTCTTGGAGCGCTTGACGAAGTGGTCGGCGTTCCTCACCACCGCGTTGCGGTAGTCCTCGGCCGAAGTGAGCCTGGAGGTGTCCTTGAAGACGTACTGCACGCCGTTCCAGAGAGATATGGCCGTGGGCCGGGAGGCGATGAGGACATCGCGTGATCGCTCGACACGCGAACGCAGCTCCTTCAGATCGGTCCCCTGATAGGCCTCCGCCTCTTCCTTGATGGCTTGGGCGGCGCGCCTGGCTATTTCCGCGGCGCCGCGTATCTCCATGGAGCGAATGCGCTCCGCCACATCCTCGGCCGACATCCCGTAAGTATCGTTGCTACACATTGATAAACGTTCCCCGCCCAGCGTCACAGGTTCAGGCGTTTCCTGAGCTCTTGCCAGGGCAGGGCGTTGAGCACCAGCTCCGGCGGCACCCAACCCCGTTTGGCGGTGGCGACGCCATAGAGCATGTAGTCCAACTGCCGGACGTTGTGCGCGTCCGTGTCGATGCTGATCATGACCCCTCTCTCCCTGGCCATGGCGCAGTGCACGTCGTTC
>JAKPZB010000085.1 GCA_029560215.1 Methanobacteriota archaeon
CCCATTTCCGGCGTCACGGTCACCTTGAAATCGATGGATAACGTGTTCTATAACGGAACGTCGGATGCCTTCGGTGATTTCTCAATTTCCAAAGTCAGGCCCGGCATCTACACAGCGTACGCTGGCAAGGTGGGGTATTACCGGTCCGATCCGGTAGCCCTGGAGATGATCAGGGGAAAGACCGCGGTCTCCAACTTCACCCTGCTGGAGCAGCCGGCGGAGCTGGGCGGGAAGGTGGAGTACGACGGTAGCGGTCTCAAAGGGGTGACGGTCAAGCTGTCAAGCCCCCTGTTCACCGCCCAGACGATCACGGACGAGGACGGCAACTACTCCTTCTCCCAGGTGCCCTCCGGGTCCTACACCATAACGTTCAGCAAGGAATCTTTCCTGATCAACTCTCTCACCGTGGGGCTGACGCCCTTCGAAGTGAGGGAACTGAACGTGGAGATGGAGTATGATAACGTCAACAACACCCAGACGTTCATTCTGGGCCTCGACCTGGCGCACTCGCTGATGATCGTCGGCCTGACCGTTTCCTTGATGGTGCTCATGGTCGGGATCTACGCAAACTACCTGATCCGCCGCAAGCCGGAGCTGCTGGACCAGGACGATTCAGAGAAGGACTGATCTCTTCCTGACCGCATCCTCGATCTCTTTGAAGAGCGACCGCCCGTGCGAGTCCATGGCCACCACCAGCGGCCCGAGGTTCTCCGCGCGGAGATGCCATACCGCCTCCGGCATGCCCAGGTCCTCCCAGTGAACGCCCAGCACTTCCGGCAGCGCCTCGGCGGCCAGCACGGCCGCCCCGCCCGGGAAGGCCAGATAGGCGCATCCGACCTCCTTCATCGCCTCCAGCGTCTCCGCGGACATGCCGCCCTTGCCGATGAGCAGCCGGGGGCGGCATTTCCTGATGACCTCGGGCGCCAGGCGGTCCAGCCGGGCGCTGGTGGTCGGCCCGGCCGCCACCACCTTCCATACGCCGTCCTTCCGCATGATCGGGCCGCAATGGTAGATGGCCATGCCTTCCAGGCGGAAAGGCGTTTCAAGACCCGAACGCAGCAGTTCCAGTATGCGCAGGTGCGCCTCGTCCCTCGCCGTCAGCAGTTCCCCGCTCAGGGAGACGATGTCCCCCGCTCTGAGCGATCGGGCGTCCCCTTCGCTCATGGGGCTCCGGATCTTCCTGGCCTTCAATCGAAGCCCTCCTGGGAGAACCTCACGCGCCCGTCCGGGTAGACCCGGGCGAAGGCCTTGCGGGAAGCCCAGCAGTTAAGCGATACCGCCACGGGCAGGCTGGCGGTGTGGCAATGAGCCTTCTCCATCAGCACGCCGAGGCAGGTGGTGCTCCCGCCCAGGCCCATGGGGCCCAGGCCGAGGGAGTTTATCTCGGAGAGCAATCGCGACTCCAGCCCGGCCAGCGCGGCATCGCCGCTGCGGGAGCCGAGCCTTCTGAGCAGGGCTTTTTTGGCCAGGGCGCAGGCCATGTCCGCGGTGCCTCCGACGCCAACGCCGACGATCACCGGCGGGCAGGGGCGGGAGCCCGCCCTGACCACGCAATCGATGACGAAGCGCCGCACCCCCTCCATCCCCTCGGAAGGGTTCAGCATGCCTAGCGCGCTCCAGTTCTCGGAGCCGGCGCCCTTCGGCAGCACCACGATGTCCAGATGTTCCTGTTCGGCCGGTTCGAAGTGCACCGGCGGCATCTGGCCCCCCAGGTTCGAGCCGAAGTTCTCCCTGGACACGGGGTCCACGGTGTTCGGCCGGAGGGGTATCTCCTCCGTGGCCCGGGCCAGACCTTTCCGAATGGACTCGATGAGACGATGATCGCAGCGCCCGCGAACGAAGAACACGGGGAGTCCGGTGTCCTGGCACATGGGCGCCGAGCGTTCGGCCGCCCGGTCCACGTTGCTCAGGACGGCCATCAGCTGGGAGCGCGCCAGCTCCTGCGTCTCGACCTTCAGCGCCTGGCGGAGGGCGGCGTGCACGTCCGGGGGCAATCTGCATTCGGCATCGCGCAGCAGCCGGACCACGGTCTCCTCGATCAGCGACGGCGGGTACATCTCGCCGTCTGGATTGGCGGAGGGGGAATTAATCCTTGGCCTTGGGGTGGCGATCAGCCTTGCAGCGGCAGGAGGAAGTACTCCTCGTCCAGCTGGAAGACCTTTACAGTATCCCCTTTTCGTTCGAACTTGGGCGGCTTCTTCAGGTCGAAGACCTTGAAGCTGGTGGGGTGCATGACCTGCACCTCCCGGTCGGTCTCGGTCACCACCACCATGTCCAGGATGTCCTCCTTGCGGCCGACGACCTTGGCGGAAATCATGTCGCTGTTGCTGACCGTCAGGCCCTGCGAGGTCTTCAGGTTGGTCAGCTTGGTGGAGTTGGCGCGCAGCGCCCCGACCAGGTGCAGCTTTCCTTCGTAACGGACTATGTCGCCGAAGCGGTAGGCCGGTAAACGAACCAGGAACGTCACCCGGTAGAGGTCCTTCCCCTGCTTCTGGGTGACCAGCTTGGCCGTTTCCTTGACTTCGGCGGCGTACTGGTCGGCCAGGTCGTGCGCTATGTTCTTGCCGACCACGGAAGATGAGAGAATGACGTCGACCCCGCCCTCCTTGGTGGTGAGCCGGCTGACCTTGGAGATGAACAGCTCGCGGTTGTCCTTGGAGTGCTCCTGCATCATCTTGTAGATCCGCTCGATGATCTCCTCGCGCTGGTCCTCGGGCATCTTGCGGTCCCGGGTGCGGATCTGCAGGGTGCCTTCGTAATAATTGCCCATCAGCTTGTTGCATCTCGGGCAGGAGGTGTTCTTGAAGCGGACGATGGTGGTCCTGGCCTCGTTCACCTCCAAGCCCTCCACGGTCATGGAGATGGTCATTCCCACGTGGTAGTTGGCCTCGTCGATCTTCTCGCCGTGAAGTCCCACGTTCACCGGCTCGGCGTCCTTGCTGATCTGCAAGGCCAGCTCGGTGGCCTTCTCCGAGACCTCTTCGCGAGCCTCGATGTCCACCCATTTCCCGTCGAGAAGGTAATCGCCGCAGTGACCGCACTGGAAGACGTCGACGTGGTCCGGCAGGGAGGTGAATACCTTCCCTTCCAGGAAACAGGATTCGCACAGCGAACGGTACGTCGGACC
>JAKPZB010000092.1 GCA_029560215.1 Methanobacteriota archaeon
GACCATAGCGGTCACCACCACCCCCTTCAAGGGCGAGGGGCGCATGCGCATGGAGAATGCCGAATGGGGATTGCAGCGCCTGCGCAGCACCGCCGACACCGTTATCGTCATACCGAACGACAAGCTCATCGAGCTGTACCCGCGCCTCGGACTTAACCAAGCATTCAAGATGGCCGATGAGGTTCTGACCAAGGCGATAAAGGGCATCACCGAGCTCATCACCAAGCCCGGCCTGGTCAACCTGGACTTCAACGACGTGCGGACGATCATGAAAGGAGCTGGCGTGGCCATGATCGGCCTGGGCGAGAGCGACGGTCATGCGGAGGACCGGGCGAAGGAAGCAATCGAACGCGCCCTCAACTCTCCGTTGCTGGAAGTGGACATCAGCGGCGCCAACGGCGTCCTGGTGAACGTCATCGGCGGGCCGGACATGACCATCTCCGATGCGGAGTTCATCGCTGAGGAGGCCCAGAAGAGGGTCTCCCCGAGCGCCAGGATCATCTGGGGGGCGGCGGTCGATCCCACCTTGGAGAAGACCATCCGGGTGATGGTCGTGGTGGCCGGCGTAAAGTCCAAGCAGATACTGGGCGCCACGAACGAGGCGGAGAAGCTTAAGAAGGCCGATCTGGATTTCATCAGGTGATGTCCTCGGACCAGGACCCGACCGTCCGTTTCGACGGGAGGGAGGACGATTACGACCGTTACCGACCAGGATATCCCATGGATGTCGTCGATCTGCTCCAAGGAAAGGGTCTGCTCTTTCCCGGAGCGAAGGTCGCCGATATCGGTTCTGGAACTGGCATCCTCTCCGCCATGCTTATGGAAGCTGGCGCCTTCGTATACGGGGTCGAGCCGAACGCCTGCATGAGGGGCAGGGCAGAAACCAGATTTCGGGAATGTCGGGACTTTCAGAGCGTTCCGGCCAGGGCTGAGGTCACCGGTCTACCGGACCAGAGCGTCGATCTTATCACCGCCGCCCAGTCCTTCCACTGGTTCGATGTGGAAAGATGCCGAAGGGAGTTCAAGAGGATATTGCGACCGCAGGGAGCGGTCGCTCTGGTGTGGAACAACCGCCTGGATGAGGAAGGCGATTTCAATATCGCCTATTCCAGAATGCTGAAGGACCAGGGAGTGGACGACTCCCGCGGCGGTTCGGATGAGGAACAGCTGAGGAAGATCGAGGCGTTCTTCGTCGGCGGGTACGAATATCGCGAGTTCAAGAACGACCAGAGCCTGGACCTGGCCAGCCTCAAGGGGCGACTGCGGTCCTCTTCCTACTGTCCCCGGCCGGACGACCCCGCGTTCGAACCTCTCATGCGGGCGGTGGACAGAATATTCGTTCAGCACCAGACGAACGGGAGCGTGCTGCTGAGATATCGCACCGAGGTCTATCTGGGAGCGCTTCGATGATCGGTGCGCTCAATCCTCTTCGTACTGGAAGATATCCTCGATGGACACCCGGAAGAACTTGGCCAGCTTGAACGCCAGCTCCAGCGAGGGATCGTACCTCTCCTTCTCGATGGCGAGCACCGTCTGCCGCGTGATCCCTAACTTTTCGGCCAACTCCCCCTGCGTTAGGTTGGTCATGGTCCGGTAGACCCTGAGACGGTTCTTCATCGCTCCCCCGTGTAAAACGATAGTTACAATTTGAATATTAAACTTTACTTTTTGTAAAGTAAATAATACATTTTGTAAATTAATATATACATCAGACAAATATAATATTCTTTTAAGAATCATATTATTTAATTAATAATTGTCTGGATAAGAGAATGTTGCTTTACATATATTCTATTTATTATATTGTTATGAGCTGTTGGCACCGAAATGTTTTAAAGTTCACATTACGTCATCGTTCTCAGACGAGTGGCAGCTGAGGGCATGAGCGCCAGCGGCACCCGTCCGAGGCCCCTCCATGAAATCATTCATCAGCGACGCGATGTCAAGAGCCGGTCCGGCGAACGAATCCAGCATGTCCACCTTCAAGGCCCAGACGGCCGAGGACGAGGAGCTGGAGAAGATCCTGCTGAGCCTGAAGACCAACATCAAGATACTGGGCTGCGGCGGCGGGGGATCGAACACCATCGACCGTCTCTACCAGACCAACATCAAGGACGCTGAGCTGTACGCGGTTAACACCGACGCGCAGCACCTTCTGATCACCAGGGCGCACAAGAAGATCCTGCTGGGACGCAGAAGCACCAAGGGATTGGGCGCCGGAGCTCTTCCGCAGGTGGGAGAGGAAGCGGCCAGGGAAGCCGAGGAGGACCTGCGCAAGGTGCTCATGGGAGCTGATATCGTCTTCGTCACCGCCGGCCTGGGAGGAGGCACCGGCACCGGTTCCGCTCCATACATCGCTCAACTGGCCAAGGAGATGGGCGCTCTGACCATCGCCATCGTCACCTCGCCCTTCAAGGCCGAGGGTTCCATCCGCGCCGAGAACGCCGAGTGGGGCATGGAGAGGCTGCGGTCGGTCGCCGACACCGTCATCGTCATACCGAACGACAAGCTGCTGGACCTCGTTCCCCGCTATTCCATCAACGCCGCCTTCAAGGTGGCCGACGAGGTGCTGATGCGGGCCATAAAGGGCATCACCGAGCTCATCACCCGCCCCGGACTGGTCAACCTGGACTTCAACGACCTGAAGACCATCATGAAGGGCGGCGGCGTGGCCATGATCGGCATGGGCGAGGGTGAGGACGAGGACAAGGTGGAGCAGGCCATCAACGAGGCGATCAACTCCCCGCTCATCGACGTGGACATCACCGGGGCGAACGGCGTGCTGATCAACGTCATCGGCGGCGAGGATATGAGCGTCAGCGAGGCGGAGAAGGTGGCCGAGGTCATCCAGGGCAAGGTCAACCCGAACGCCAGGATCATCTGGGGCGCATCTGTCGATCCGGCCCTGGAGAACAAGATCCGGGTCATGGTCGTGGTGACTGGCGTGAAGTCCAAGTACATCCTGGGACCGAAGGAGAACGTCCTGCCCAAGGGCATGGCGGTGGATTTCATCCGGTAAAGAAAGGATTATTTATAAGGAAGGATTAGGGCGTAATCCAAGAGTGCATGTAAATGGACATAGTCGACAAATCCTGGGAGATCCAAAAAGGGATCGAGGAGCGGGTCAAGATGCTCGGCAAGGGCAAGTATGGCCGCGTCCTGAAGATGGCTAGGAAGCCCACCGCCGAGGAGTACACCAAGACGGTGATGATCACCGGACTGGGTCTGACCCTGATCGGCGGCCTTGGCTTCGCCATCTACCTGCTGGTCACCCGCCTTCCGGGATGGCTCGGCCTTTAATGCCACTCCAGGAGGGCTGCACATGAACGATCAGGATACCAATCAAATCCCCAATTACGGGAACGGCCCGCTCACCCTGTCCGGGGAGAGCAACGCCCAGAGGGTGACCGCCGGAAGCAGCGCCGTCTGGAAGCTCATACTCAAACCTCGCCAGGCCAACAAGATGAAGGTCAGGATACTGCTGACCATCGCCTACGGCAGCGAGGACGAGCCGGAATGGGATATCATCCTATCCGACAACTCCGGGAAGCTCTGGGAGAGCGCCAAGCTGACCGTCCCCGACGTCGAGTTCAGCATGGAGGGGCTGGGCGGCAAGGAGATCACCTTGGCCGCGGAGGCCCCGCGAGGCGCCCGCCTGGACGATAGCGTCCGCATCAAGATGCAGGTCTTCGCCGAGGGGCAGGAGTGCGGCAACATGGAGTTCTTCGCCAACACCATGCAGTCCATCCTCATCCTGAAGACCTCCATAGGTCACGAGAGGGCGGTCGTGGACGGCGTGGCCGGCAAGGCCAAGACCGGGAGCGACAAGGGGATATTCGCCCTGCTCGCGCCGGGCAAGCTGGATGGTTACGTATTCATGGAGGCCATGAACACCGACCTGGTCAGGGAGACCTGCCGGGGAGTGCGCAAGGCCAAGGGACTGGTGGACGGGGAGACCAAGCTCTCGGAGATAGAGCACTTCCTGACCCCCAAGCCTCTGGTGTCCGGAATATCCGAGGGGGATGTCGTGGAGCTCGTCGCCGGCCCCTTCAAGGGCGAGAAGGCCCGCGTGCAGAAGATCGACGAGAGCAAGGAAGAGATAACGGTAGAGCTTTTCGAGGCCACCGTGCCCATCCCTGTCACCGTCCGCGGCGACAGCGTGAGGGTCCTCGAGAAGGAGAGATGAAAAAATGGCAGAGACTATCGAAGTGTTAGTGGATGGCGGCAAGGCCACCCCCGGCCCGCCGCTGGGACCCGCCTTGGGCCCGACGGGCATAAACGTCGTTCAGGTCGTAGGCGCTATCAACGAGAAGACCAAGGGATTCGTCGGCATGAAGGTCCCGGTGAAGGTCATAATCGACCAGAAGACCAAGACCTTCGAGATAAAGGTCGGCACTCCGCCCACCTCCGCCCTGCTGTTCAAGGAGCTGGGCATCGAGAAGGGCGCCGGAGCCCCCAAGGCCGGCAAGGTCGGCAACATCACCATCGAGCAGGCCAAGAAGATCGCCCACATGAAACAGGACTCCCTGACCGGCGCCGACGTCAAGGCGCAGGTACTGGAGGTCATCGGCACCTGCGTCTCCTGCGGCATCACCGTGGAGGGCAAGGAGGCCAGGGACATGCAGGCGGAGATCAAGGCCGGCAAATGGGACGCCCAGCTGAAAGCCTGAAACCCCTTTCCGATCAAACATTTTCCACCTACTTTTACGAAATCTTTATAAACGGCAGGGTGATAAGGGGACTTCACCAAACTGTAGGAGAGCCTTCATTGGCTCGATGGAACTACAGGAGGGATCGAATTGGCAGAAAAAGCAACCGTTACGGCCGTTAAGAAAGCCTTGGAGCACTCTCCAAAGCGCAATTTTGTACAAACGGTCGACCTGTCC
>JAKPZB010000104.1 GCA_029560215.1 Methanobacteriota archaeon
CTCGTAGATCCCGGTGATGCAGTTGAAGAAGGTGGTCTTGCCCGCGCCGTTGGGGCCGATGAGCGCCACGATCTCGCCGCGGCCCACCCTGATGGTGATGTCCTCCAGGGCGCGCAGGCCGCCGAAGTCCATGGTCAGCGCGTTCACCTCGAGGACCGGGATGAGGGCCTCGGTCATGACTGCACCTCTTCACTTGCCTTCACGTGGAACTCGTAGCGCTGGCGCAGGCCGCTGATTATGCCCTGGGGCCTGAACACCATGATGAGCACCATGGCCGCGCCGAAGGCGAGCATGCGGTACTCGGAAAAGGCGCGCAGGTACTCGGGCAGCAGGATGAGGACGAAGGCGCCCACGATGACGCCCACGATGGAGCCCATGCCGCCCAGGACCACGATGGACAGGATGATGGCCGACTCCATGAAGGTGAAGCTGGCCGGGTTGATGAACGTGGTCTTGGCGGCCAGGATGCACTTACCGAAGAGTGTTTAAGATTATGACTATCATTCTCAGTCTTGCACAATAGTCCTGACTTTTATGCAAGCATGTTACATTTAGTCGATTATGGACCGTTATCTCTAAGCACCGATCCACCAGGACCTCCTGAAAAAGATGGTTATCCTGGCTGGGCCTCGGCAGGTGGGCAAGACCTGGCTGGCCAGGGCCCTGATGAAGGAGCTCAGGAGGCCGCAGTACCTGAATCACGACAATCTCGATGATGACAGGATCATACGGGACCAGACATGGCCCGTGGCTTCCGATCGTCCACAACCTGCGACAGGAAGAGAGCAGAGACGGCATCTCCGTGAGTTCCGCCGGCCGGTGGCTGTCGGAACTTTCTGCATGAGGGGCCCCTTAATGAGGATGCGTACGGAGACATGACACGTGTTTCTGAACGCCACCCTCCACGGGCAAGACCAAAGACCCTTGCCATGCCCTGTCAAAGGGGTTATTAATATACTCGAAAGTATAATACTCACAAGTCTATTCTGGAGGTCACATGGAATTCATCGACAGGCAGGATGAACTCTCCTTCCTCGAGGAGAAATGGGATGCCGGGCAGGCGCAATTCATAGTCCTCTGGGGCAAGAGAAGGGTCGGGAAGACCGAACTGGTGAAACAGTTCATCAAGGGCAAGCCTCATGTGTACTACCTGTCCGAGAGCACCAACGAGAAGGAGCAGCTCTCGCGGCTGTCACAGGCCCTTGGCAGGCACTTCGCGGAGCCGCTCCTGGAAACCCGGGGATTTTCCTCCTGGGAAGAGTGCTTTCGATACATCGAAGCAAAGAAAAGGCGGTTCATCCTTGCCATAGATGAATTCCCCTATCTTATATATTCGAATCCAGGCATTACCAGCCTTTTCCAGAAGGCATGGGATGAGTACTTCAAGCATGGAACCGTCTTTCTTGTCGTCCTCGGTTCGAGCATGGCCATGATGGAACATGAAGTGCTGGGTTATACATCCCCCCTGTACGGCAGGAGGACGGGCCAGTGGAGGGTGGACCCGATGCCCTTCGATGCAGTGAAACTGTTCAGGCAGGGCAGGTCTTTTGAAGACAGGATGGCCCACTATGCCGTGGCAGGAGGAATCCCGGCGTACTGGCTTCACTTCGATCATGGAAGAGGCTTTGATGACAATCTGAAAAACTCGGTGCTGAAGAAAGGGGAAGTCCTTTACGATGAGGTGGAATTCATACTGAGAGAGGAACTCAGGGAACCGAGGTACTACTTTGCCCTTCTCCAGGCAATCGCCCAGGGCAAGAGGAGGCTTTCGGAGATCGTTAATGCAACGGGGCTGTCCCAGCCGGTGGCGAACAAATATCTGGGCGTACTCGCCGACCTGAAGATCGTCGAGAGAGAATTGCCTGTAACCGAGGGGAAACCCCTGAAGAGCAAGAAAGGGCTCTACCGGATCACTGATGAATTCTTCAGGTTCTGGTTCAGGTTTGTGTTCCCGAAGAGATCCGAACTGGAAATGGGCAGGATAGAGGAAGTGGCGGACTCCATAGCAAGAGACCTGCCCCAGTATCTCGGCGGCGTCTATGAAAAAGTGGCAATGCAGATGCTCACCGGCAGGCAGGATGAGCTCTTTGAGTTTTCCGCCATCGGAAGATGGTGGGACCGCCAGGACGAGATCGACATCGTGGCGACAAATCAGGAACGGGACACCATCCTCTTCGGTGAGGTCAAGTGGAGCGAGAAGCCGCTGGGCAATGATATCTATGAAGGCCTGATGAAGAAGGCGGAAAAGGTGCGGTGGGGGAGCACCGACAGAAAGGAATTGTTCTGCCTTGTCAGCAGATCAGGCTTTACGCCGTCCCTGATGAAGAAGGCGAACGAAGGGCTCATCCTGATGAGGAAGGATGGTGTTGTGCTGAAATGAACTGCCGATGGTCAGCCTCGATATCCGACAGTATGCTGTCCCCGTAGTTATCCGTAGTTATCACAACCCCAGGTACGCCGCCTTGACCCGCTCGCTCTTCAACAGGTTGGCCGCCGTGTCCTCCAGCGCGATGGCGCCGCTCTCCATGACGTAGCCGCGGTGAGCGATGCGCAGGGCCATGTTGGCGTTCTGCTCCACGAGGAAGATGGTGGTGTTGCTCTCGCGGTTGATGCGGCCGATGGTCTCGAAGATGAGCTGCACGAGCACCGGGGCAAGGCCCAGCGGCGGCTCGTCGAGCAGGAGGAGCTTCGGCCGGCTCATGAGGCCCCGGGAGATGGCCAGCATCTGCTGCTCGCCGCCGGAGAGCGTGCCGCCGGCCTGATGGCGGCGCTTCTCGAGGATCGGGAAGCGCCCGAACACCTCGTCGATGTCCGCCTTGATGCCGGATTTGTCGGCGCGCAGGTAGGCGCCCATCTCGAGGTTCTCCAGCACGCTCATCTGCGGAAAGATGTGGCGGCCTTCCGGCACCTGGCAGATACCCAGCTTGACAATCTGCTCGGCGGAGAGCTCCTGGATCGGTTCGCCGCGAAAGAGGATCGCGCCGCGGCGCGGCGGCGTCACGCCGCAGATCGACATCAGGGTGGTGCTCTTGCCCGCGCCGTTGGCGCCGATCAGCGTGACGATCTCGCCTTCGCCGATGCGCAGCGAGACGTTCTT
>JAKPZB010000138.1 GCA_029560215.1 Methanobacteriota archaeon
GACGTTGGCGAAGCGGCATACCTCGGTGTGCAGCTGCTGGTAGGTGTAGGTCTTGACATCATCCTCGTTCTCTCCCTGCCAGATGATGGCCGCCTTGTTCTTGCGGCCGTTCTCCAGGTGGCGGTCGAGGCAGTTGTAGGAGACGTTGAGCTTCCCCCCCTCGAACCACTTGATGATGGCGTTCTCCTTGTCCCAGCTATGAAGATTGTTCCACTTGGCGAACCAGTGCAGCTCCTCTGAGGCCATCTTGGCCCAGAACTTCTCGGGGTCCTCCACGGACTCCTTGTACATCTTCTTGTACTGTTCGAGGCTCTTTATGTGCGCCTGCTCGCTGAACTCCTTCGAGGGCGGGAAACGCCGCACCTCCTCCATTACGCTCTCGATGGTCTTTCCTTCGCTCATTGGCCGCTTCCTCCTTATGCGGGAACCTGCCGGATCAGGGCAAATCGCCGTGCCCTCTTCCGTAAGATGATTAATAAAGATTGTGGAAAACGCATAGCACGGGCGGAATTAAATATAATTTCGCACCAATCCTACTGGAATTGTCGATTATTTTGCGGTAATTGATTCCTATTAAGAATCTTCAAATTCCTAACGGAATAAAAAAGGAAAAGGAGGGATGGAGGCCGGCCGATCAGGCGTGGGTCTCCTTGAACATCATTCCCGGATCTATGTCCAGGCAGTCGTCGGTGCTGCTGCCGTCCTCCATCTCGATGCGGGCGCGGATCTTGTTGCGCTCGAACGTAATGTTGGCGTTGCGGACCATGGACTTGTACATGCTCATGCGCTTCCCCGACTGGGTCAGGCGCCTCTCGCTGCAGCGGATCAGGCCGGCCTCCTCGAGCACCCTTATCTTGCGATAACAGGCGGCGATCGGTATCCCCAGGGCGTCGCTCAGCTCGAAGGCGCTCTTGGCCCGGCCCATGGTGGCCATGAGGATCTTGGCGGTGTACTCCTCCGTCAGCAGTCTAGATGTCTCCAAGACGTGCATCTTACCCACGGCGAGACTAGGGTCAAGGACGATATTTAAATGGAATCTTCTCAGAATCACATTTGATTTTTGATAATCACGGCATGCCAGCATGCTTTCCCTGAACGATTCTGAGCGGGGATTTATCGCTCTAGGTAACCATTGGAACACGGTCACCCCGCGGAGGACGCGTAATACTATCGCCAGCATCGTGTTATTTTTCAGGCATTTTTTTAACATTTATTTTACTGGCAAGATTAACTTAATATATGGACCGCTACAATTTCGATAGCGTGGGTCTCCCCCATAGGAGGTAAAGCATGTCCTGCGGAAAGTGCGGTCCCAAGGGTGAGAAGAAGAAGGATGACAAGAAGAAGAAGTAAGCTTCTTGTCCGTTCCGGAACTCCAAACCCTTTAACCTTCTTCTCTTCTTCATCTGGCTTTCTTAGAACGTCTATTCTGAACGGGCCATCAGCAATATGGCGACGAAGATCATCGCCGCGCCCGCCAGCACGTAGATGTCGATGACCTCCCCCAGGAACAGCCAGCTCAGGAACACCGCGAACGCCGATTCCACCATCAATATCGTGGCGGAAGTGACCACGCTTATGTGCTTAAGGGCCGAGGTCCACAGCACCGTGGGCACGGTGGTGCACACCACACCGATGAACAGCGCCGCGGGGAGGGACGCGGAGGACAGCCCCCCTTCCAGGGGGATAAGGAAGTACAAGGCCAGGAGCGCGGGGGGCAGCAACAGGTGCAAGCTGAGGCTCCATTGCTCCGCGGTGAGGCGGCGCAGGGCTATCCGGGAGGTCACCACCGAAACGCCTATGCAGGCCGATGACAGCAGCACCAGGAGATTGCCGGTCAACTGCGAACCGTCCAGGACCGACAGGTCCCAGCGGGTGGTGAGGGTCACCAATCCCAGCAGGGCGATCCCCAGTCCCAGCAACCGCCGCCGGCTCAACCGCTCTCCGAAGAGCAGGCGGCTGAACAGGGCTACGAACATCACGTTGGTCCCGATGATTAGACCGGCGGCCGAAGCGGTGGTCATGGTCAGCCCGACGTAGGAGGGCGCCACCACCCCGGTGTTGATGATCGGCCCGGCCCAGAACTCCCAGCGTTTCAACATGGCCCGGTCGAGCTTTCCCTTCAGCACCATGTATGCCAGCAGCAACGCCGAACCGACGGCCATGGTGGCCGCCCCCAGCAGGAAGGGGTTCACCTCCCCCACGGTCATCTTGACCGCCACGTAGGACGTTCCAAGCATGAGGCTGGAGAGCAGGGTGGTGAGCACCGCACCGGTCCTCCGGTCGGTCGCGCGGTCCATGGCGGCGGTCATCTAATGGTTCCAGCTTTGCGGTGAACAGGTACCCGGACATCAAGGTTGCGGAGGAAGCCTTGAAAATGACGTTACCGAGCGGGCGGAAAAACCTAATATCCTAATCACTGGGTTATGGTGTCACGATGTTCAAGAAGCTCTTGGTCCCGGTGGACCTTTCGCCGCAGTCCATGATGATGGTCGAGATCGCCGCCCACATGGACAGGTACGGGGTGGAGGAGGTCCTGATCTATTCCGCCCTAGACCATGTCTCCAAGCGGGACCCTCTCCTGAAGGCTCTGGACGAGAGGATAGGCGAGGCCGGTCTCGGTCATCGGCTGATCACCGAAGTCCGCAAGGAGCCGGCGTCGGCGATCCTTAAGGCGGCCGACTCCCACCAGGCCACCATGATCGCCATGGCCGCCTCCGGGAAGGGGAGGGTCAAGGAGTTCATCGTGGGCAGCACCTCCCTTGGTGTCATCCGGCGCTCCAAGCTCCCGGTCCTGTTGGACAAGTTCCCGCTTAAGGCGAGCGACGACCCCCAGGCCTATTGCGAAAAGTGCCCACCCCTGCTGGACCGGGTGCTGGTGACCATCGATCTTAGCAAGGAATCCAAGACCATGCTGCCCTTCGTGCAGCGGCTGATCGACGCCGGGGCCAGGAAGATGACCCTCTTCCACGTCGTCCAATCCTCCAAATACAGCATGACCGACGACAAGCGCTTTCAGGAGGTCAAGCAGAAGATGGAGGCATATAAGGCCAAGCTCGACCCCAAGGATTGCGAGATCGACGTGCACCTGCATTTCGGCACCACGACCTACAACATCCTGGAGGCGGCGCGGGAGATAGACGCCACCCTCCTGGTCCTGGGGACCACGGGAAAGGGCTACCTGCGGGGCGCCACCCTGGGCTCCACCTCGGAAGAGGTGATCAAAGGTTCGACCAAACCGCTGCTGCTCATCCCCTCGTGATCAGATGAATCGTTCCTGTTCGTTGAGCTCCCGGATGCGCTGCCTGAGCTTTTCCCCGTACACCGGATGCCTGAGGGCCAGCTCGAACTGCGAGTTCAGCCATCCCGGGATGTCCCCGATGTCATAACGTTTTCCCACGAACTCCCAGGCCAGCATACCTTCCTTCTTCCGCAGCAGGCGCAGCGCGTCGGTCAGCTGCACCTCGCCGTTGTGACCGGGCGGGGTGTTCTCCAGGCATTCGAAGATGCCCGGGGTGAGAACGTACGTTCCGGCTATGCACAGGTCGGAGGGGGCCTCCTCCGGTCTCGGCTTCTCCACCAGATCCCTGATCTCATAGAGACGGTCGTCCAATTTGACCGCGTCCAGGACCCCGTAGTCCTTGACCTTCTCCCCGGGCACCCGCTCCGCGGCGATCACGGACTTGCCGGTGCGGGCGTGGACCTCCATGAGCTGCTTCACCACCGGAACCTCGGAAACGTGGATGGTGTCGCCGAGCATGACCGCGAACGGTTCGTCGCCGATGTGATGCCTGGCCTGGTAGACCGCGTCCCCCAGGCCGCGCTGCTCGTGCTGTCGGATATAGTGAAGGTCCGCCAGCTCGTGCAGTCCGCTTATGCTGTCCAGGAGCGCCTGGCGGTTCCCGTTCCTGAGCACGGACTCCAGTTCGAAGGCCCGGTCGAAATGGTCCTCGATGGTCCGCTTGTGACGGCCGGTGACGATGATGATGTCGCGTATGCCCGCCTCGACCGCTTCCTCGACCACGTACTGGATGACCGGCTTGTCGATGACCGGGAGCATCTCCTTGGGCTGCTCCTTGGTCAGGGGGAGGAACCTCACTCCCCATCCAGCCGCCGGAATGACCGCCTTCATGACTACCAGCATATCCCTTCGTAGTTATTGGTTTTTGTCACGCCCCGGCCGTCGACCACCAGCATGCTTCCATAGAGCGCGGGGTCGGCGAACTCCGGCCACTCGGTGAGTATGATAGCGGAATCAGCGCCCTTCAGGCATTCCTTAGCCGTGGAGCAGTAGGTGATCTGCGGGAACTCCCTTTTGAAATTGTCCATGGCCTGGGGATCGTACGCCCTGACCTTGGCCCCCTTGCGCAGCAGTTCCCCCACCACCGTCAGCGAGCTGGCCTCCCGGATATCGTCGGTGCCCGGTTTGAAGGCCAGTCCCAACACGGCCACGGTGCTCCCGTAGATCTCGGTCCGCCTCTCCAGCAGTTCGACCGCGAGCCGGGGCTGCCTCTCGTTCACCGAGAGGGTGGCGTCGAGCATATCGGTGCGCGCGCCCAGCGAGCGGGCCTGCGCCCGGATCGATCGGACGTCCTTGGGGAAGCAGGAGCCGCCGAAGCCGCAGCCGGCCTTCAGGAACAGCGGTCCCACCCGGGGGTCCATGCCCACTCCCTTGGCCACCTCGCGGAAGTCCAGTCCCAGCGATTTGCATATGTTGCCGAGCTCGTTGACCAGTGATATGCGGGCGGCCAGGAAGGCGTTGGAGGCCATCTTGATCATCTCCGCCGTGGAGGGGTCGGTGCGCAATATCGGGGCCTCCACGCTCTGGTAAAGGGAAGCTACTTCCCCATAGGTCCGGTCGTCCGTCGCGCCGATGACCACCCGGTCGGGGTTCAGGAAGTCATTGACGGCCATGCCCTCCTTCAGGAACTCGGGGTTCATGGCCAGACCCAGGTCCTTGGCGGGTTTGCCCGAGGTCTTGAGGAGCAGAGGCCATACCTGGTCCCTCGTGGTGTTGGGAGGGACGGTGCTCTTCACCACCACGATGTGCCTCCCCTTCTTTTTGGACAGGGCCTTCCCCAGGTCCTCCGTCGCCTTGAGAAGGTACTTCAAGTCCAGCGAGCCGTCCTCGCGCGAGGGTGTTCCCACGCACAGGAAGGTGATGTCAGTCCCGGGAACCTCGGAGTAATCGTTGGTCGCCCTGAATGATCCCGACGCCAGGTGGCGGCGGAGCATCTCCTCCAGCCCTTCCTCGAATATCGGCGGAGCGCCGGCGTTGATGCTCTCCACCTTGGCTTTGAC
>JAKPZB010000150.1 GCA_029560215.1 Methanobacteriota archaeon
GGTGCAGCACGTTTCGCTCATGGGCGACGTGAAGGAAAAAACGGACCTTCTTCTAATCGCTCCGTCCACGGCCAACACCATCTCCAAGATCGCCTACGGCATAGACGATACTACGGTGACGACAATGGCCACGGTGGCCCTCGGTTCCGGAGTTCCGGTATTGATCGCACCGGCCATGCATGGCGCGATGTTCAACAATCCTATGGTCGCGGAGAACATCGAGAAGCTCAAGAAGGTCGGCGTGGAGTTCATCGGACCGCGCATGGAAGGGAAGAAAGCAAAGATAGCGGTGAAGGAGGAGATCGTCCACGCCGTCATCCGCAAGCTTTCCGCGGGTAAGATGAAAGGACGCCGTCTTCTGATCATCGGCGGCTCGTCCGCGGAGAGCATGGACGACATGCGCATCGTCACCAACAAGGGGACCGGCGAGACGGCTGTCGAGCTGGCCAAGGCCGCCTATCACGAAGGGGCGGACGTCGAACTGTGGATGGGGCGCTGCACCGCGCCGCTGCCCTCGTTCGTTCCTATCAAGCGCTTCGAGAGCCTGGCGGACCTGGAGAAGATGATCGACGATATCGATCACGACATGGTCATCGTGCCGGCGGCGTTATCGGACTTCACCTTCGATAGGAAGCGTGGCAAGCTGCCCTCCGAGGCCAAGGCGACCAAGCTGCAGCTGAAGAGCGTGCCGAAGATGCTGCCCCTCATCGTCCGCAAGTGCGACAAGGTGGTCGGCTTCAAGGCCGAGTCCGGAGTTATAAAGGAAGAGCTGGTGAAGGAAGGGATCGAATCCCTGAACCGCAACCTCCTGTCGGCGGTGGTCGCTAACGACCTTAAGGACGTCAAGGCCGGCAGCACCAAGGTGATATTCGTTCGCGCAAGACATCAGGCCGAGATCGAGGGCACCAAGCCAGAGGTCGCGCGCCGGCTCATCGAGGAGATGTCCCAGATATGAGAGCCAAGGCCTTCTGCCCCGGACACATCACCGGACTGTTCCAGGTCTGCCAGCACGAGGACGTCATGACCTGCGGCTCCCGCGGGGCCGGGCTCAGCATTTCGTTAGGTGTCATAAGCGACGTCGAGGTTTCGGACGGAACGGGAAAGATAGACATCTGGCTGAACGGTCTGAAGGCGGACGCGCCTGTGACGGAAAGGGCCGTAAGAAACATCCTGGGCGACCGGCCGTACGACGTCAGGGTGCGCAACGAGCTGCAATTGCCTGTGGCGCAAGGCTTCGGGACCAGCGCCGCCGGCTCCCTTTCCGCCGCCTGGGCCCTGGCGCATCTGTTGAGATTGCCGGAGAAGGACGCCTACGCTGCCGCCCACTCGGCGGAGATAGTCAACCGCACCGGCATGGGCGATGTTTCCGGAATAATGCGCAGCGGCATCGAACTGCGCAAGAAGCCGGGGCTGCCGCCGATCGGCCACGTGGACCGCATGATCGGGCATATGGACATGGTGCTGGCTGTCGTCGGCCCGTCCATACCGACGGCAGAGATGCTTTCCAAGAAAGAAGTGAATGAGAAGATCAACTCCACAGGTTCCCGGTGCGTGGACGAGCTGATGAAGGAACCGACCCTGGAGAACTTCTTCCGCTTGTCGAACGAGTTCATGGAGGGCTCCGGACTGGCCACGCCCGAGATACGGAGAGCGGTCTGGGAAGTCAAGAAATGGGGCTGGGCCAGCCAGGCCATGATCGGCAACTCCGTCTTCGCCACCGGACCGGACCTGGACCTTTTGACCGAGACGCTGTCGCAGTTCGGCGAGGTGTACCGCTGCTCCGTGGACACCAAGGGGCCGAGGCTGCTCTGATTCACTCGTACAACGTGAACAGTTGATCGTCCTGACCCACGTCGAAGAGCCCGACGCGCGCGCCGCAATCCAGCCAGCCGTGCGCGTAGTTGACCGAAGCGAAGGCGTTAACGTAATCGCCCTGCTCGGCGAAGTGCTTGGCGTCGGAATAGTACGTCCTGGCCATCTCCAAGAAGGAGTCTGCGAGCTTTCTGTTGAAGGAGCGTTCCGGCGCGGATATGACGACCTTATCCAAAGCGCGCTTGGTTATCGCCAGGTACCGATCCAGATGATCCTTGGATATGGTGTCCCTCATCTCACAGCCTCTTGGAGGGGATGATCTCCACCGATTCGCCGCCGTGCCTGCTCTGCCGTGGACGGACCTCAACGAACAGCGGCATCTGGATGTTCCCGCCCATGATCAAGGCGACGCCTATCGGAAGCCGCTGGATCTCCTGGTCCATTCCCTCCTGCAGGCCCTCCACGGACGCCACTATGGCCTTCAGATCGTTCGGGTTGGTGACCTTTAGGATCATCTGGGTGTTGCACTGCGACAGCACGTTCTTATCGATCTTGGCCGCCCTCTGCGATATTATCGTAAGACCAAGGCCGAACTTGCGGCCCTCGGCGGCGATCGTCCTGAATATCTTGGAGCAGGACGTCACGCCCTGCTGGGGGCAGAAGTTGTGCGCCTCCTCGGCGATCATCATCATCGGCGGCACCTTGCCGAGCTTGCGCAGCTCGAACATGGCCGTCGCTAGACGAGTAACTATGAGCTCCTGGATGTCCGGGGGCGTTCCCTTCAGATTGATGATGGTGGTCTTGCCCTGGGCGATGAGCTCGTCGATCTTGGTGCCCTGCGGTGCGAAGATGTTGACCTCGTTAAGATAAGCCAGCTCCGCGATCAGCGTCGGATTGTTGGCGTCCTCGTCGGACTCCAGCATGGCGATTATTTCCTTCAGCCCGTAATCCTTCTTGACCGCCTTCAGGCCGTCGATGGCCTTGCGCAGAGCGTTCAGGTACACCTTGCCGTTCTTGATGGTGGTCAGAGCTAAAAGGTCGCGAGCATCGATGTTGGCCAGGGTGAACTTCAGGGGCCTGGCCTCCTTGTTTATCGTGGTGTCGGTAGCGTACTCCATTATCTTGTCCTTGAAGCCGGTGGGCTGGATGCCGAAGTCGCGCTTCCCGGGCATCACCGAGCCCACGTCGCGCATGGCGCCGTACTCGCCGTGCGGGTCGAGGATGAGCACGGTGACATCGTGCTTCATCAGCTCCTCGACCAGATCGCCGCACAGGAAGCTCTTGCCGCCGCCGGTCTTGGCCAGGATGCTCACGTGCTTCTGGACCATGGCGTTGATGTCCACCTCGACGTTGATGTCGTAGCCGAACAGCTTGCCGAGGTAGGCGCCGGTGGGCGTTCCCTCCTTTAGACCGATGACCTCCTTGATGAGCTGGTCCTTGGCCCGGTAGACCATGTCCCCGGCCTTGAACGGGGAGCGTGGAACTTGAAGCAACTTCCTCTCGTCGCGGTAGCCGAGGATGGATATCTGGGCGATGACGATCTCGTCGATCTCCACGTCCATGCCCTCGCTGAGCTTCTTGGCCCGCTCGAGCGTAAGGTCGGTCTTGCGCTCCATATCCGATACCTGACCGAGCACCCAGCCGTGCGATTGGTGAACGACCTGAACGTAATCCATCTTCTGCAAGTCACCGAGCACTCGCAGGTGGAAGGAGGTGGCGCCCACGTTGCCGTAGATGATGCCCACTCCGTCCAGATGACCGTACTTCTCATCCTCCAAGGTATGTTGGGAGGGCTTGCGCTCCCGGTGAACCACAACCTCGTCCGGAGTTCCGGCGTCCTCGACGTCGTCGTCCAGTACCTCTTCCTCGACGACCTCCTCCTCTTCCTCGGAAGGAAGGACGGCCTTACCGCTGGACTCTGAAATAGAATTGGTTTGCATTCCCATCCGGCTTAGATATAAGGCGCGGACGATAAATAAGTTGGGGAGGTGCTGAAGGGTCCCGGTTCAGAGGGACCGCGACGTCAGATATGACCAGCCGGGCAGAATCTCTTATTTATCGGTAACCTAATCTCCGGGTGATGATAGTGATCGGCGGCTCCGCCTCCTCGAACCTGGCCAGGGACCTGGCCAAGCAGCTGAACGCTGAATACGTGCAGGCCGTCAACAAGACCTTCCCCGACGGCGAGACCTACGCCCGCATAGAGCGCGAGGCGCTGCGCGGCGAGGTCGTGATCGTTCAGAACTCCTATCCCAACGACAAGCTCATCGAGCTGCTCCTTCTGCAGGACGCCGCCTGGGGTTTGGGCGCCGAGAAGGTAACCTGCGTCATCCCCTACTTCGGCTACGCCCGGCAGGACGAGCGCTTCAACCGCGGCGAGCCTCTCTCCGCCCGGGTCATGGTCGAGCATATCCAGATGAAGGCGGACAAGGTGGTCCTGGTCGACATACACAACCCGGAGATCATGGACTGGTTCACCAAGGCCAAGGTGAGGGACGTTCACGCCGCGCCTTGCGTCGGGGACTTCTTCAAGGAGTACGGGGTGGACCTGGTCCTGGCCCCGGACGAGGGTGCGCTGAAGCGGGCCGGCTGGACCGCCGAGAGGCTGGGCGTGGACTGGGATTACCTCGTCAAGACCAGGCTGTCCGGCACGCACGTGCACATGACCCCCAAGAACATCGACGCCAAGGACCGCAAGGTGCTCATCGTGGACGATATAATCTCCACCGGCGGCACCATCGTGGCGGCCACCGAGGAGCTGAAGAGGCGGGGGGCAAGGACCGTAATGGCCGCCTGCACGCACGGTCTTTTCGTAGGCAACGCCCTGGACAACCTCAAGAAGCACGTGGACAAGCTGGCCTGCGCCAACACCCTGGAATCGGAGGTCTCGCAGATCTCCGTGGCGCCGGAAGTGGCCAAGGCCATCCTGGATTGAGGGCGGCAAAGCCTTAAAACGATACTGCTCATTCCGAATCATTCCGCAGCAGGGTGCTAACATGAGGAAGCAAGAGGATTTCAGCGAGTGGTACAACGAGATCGTCGAGCTGGCGAATCTCACCGACAAGCGCTACCCGATCAAGGGCATGAACGTCTGGACGCCCTACGGCTGGAAGATCATGCGCTTCATCGACACCTACATCCGCGAGGAGTGCGACGCCACCGGGCACGATGAGGTCTGCTTCCCCCTGCTCATCCCGGAGACGGAGTTCAAGAAGGAGAAGGACCACATCAAGGGGTTCGACGCCGAGGTGTACTGGGTAACCCACGCCGGATTGAACGAGCTGGACGTTCGCCTCCTCTTGCGCCCGACCAGCGAGACGGCCATGTACCCGATATTCGCGCTATGGGTGCGCTCGCACACCGACCTTCCCCTGAAGACCTACCAGCTGGTCAATACGTTCCGGTACGAAACGAAGCAGACCCGGGCCTTCATCCGGGTGCGGGAGATACACTTCTTCGAATCGCACACCTGTCACGTGGACGAGGAGGACGCGCAGCGCCAGGTGGAGGAGGACTTCGTCATCCTGGAGAATATTATGAAGCATCTCTGCCTGCCTTATTTCCTCTTGCGCCGCACGGAATGGGACAAGTTCCCCGGGGCCTACTACACCGTGGGAGTGGACACCCTGCTTCCGGACGGACGGAGCTTGCAACTGGGTTCCATCCACCATTACCGGGAGAACTTCTCCCGTCCCTTCAACATCACCTACGAGGATGAGAAAGGCGAGCACAAGTTCGCCCACCAGACCACCTTCGGCATGTCCGAGCGTCTCGTCGGCGCGGTCGTCGCCGTTCACGGTGACGATAAGGGACTGGTGCTCCCGCCGGACATCTCCCCGTTCCAGGTGGTCATCATCCCGATACTCGCCAAGGGCAACGTCGAAAAGGTCGCCGAGGAGTGCCAGAAGCTCCGTCAGGAGCTGACCGCCGCCGGCCTCCGCGTCAAGCTCGACGACAGCGACGAGCGCCCGGGCAGCAAGTTCCATAACTGGGAGATCCGCGGCGTGCCGCTACGCCTGGAGATGGGGATGCGCGATATCGAAGGGGGCAAGGTCGCCTACGCCCGCCGGGACACCGGCGCCAAGGGTTCCCTGGACCGCTCGAACATCGTTCCGCAGGTCAGGGAGAAGCTCGACCAGATCTCCGCGGACATGCGCGCCAAGGCGTTGGCCGCATCCAACGACGCCATCCAGGACCTGGATTCGTTGGACAAGGTGCCGGAGAAGGTCGTGCGCTTCGGATGGTGCGGCGAGGAGGAGTGCGGCCGCAAGTTCGAGGAGAGGACCGGCCTTAAGATGCTCGGCTCGCCTTACAACAAGGAAGAGTACCACGGCAGGTGCATCGTCTGCGGCAAGCCCGTGGAGAAGCCCACCTACGCCGCCCGCTCGATGTGATCAGAAGGCCAGGGCGAACGGTACGGCCATCAGCAGGATGATCGTGCTGATCAGCCCGATGTCCATGTTCCAGCCCTCGCGTCCGGCCACCACCGTCTGCGTGTAGTTCAGCAGCGGGGCCAGAATGGCCAGTGTCATGCTGGCGATGAGCAGCCAGTAGTAGCTGTATATCCTACCGTCCATGGTCATGGAGGTGGTAATGGTCAGACCGAACAGGCCGATCGCGCCGATGGCGAGGCTGACGATGATCCCGGCCCAGTCCATCATCTCCAAGGCCTTTTCCGATTCGCCCTCCCGGCGGCGGTTGAATATCACCATCTCGAATATGCCGAGAGCTACGAGCACCACGCCGATGACTATCATAAGTATCGGCCCAGTCACCACCAGCTCACCGTGCACGTTGAGCTTGTCCTGCACGCGCAGTCCGAACACGGTCACGCCCTCGGTGATCACCAGGCAGGCTGCGAACATTCCCAGCCACTCCAGCCAGGCCAGGCGGCGGTTGGCCAGCGGCTCGTAGTACAGGAACACGAAGGCCAGTATCCCCAGCAGGAACAGCTGGGCGGCGGCCAGCACCACCCAGTTCTTGCCGATGCCGCCTATGCCCTCCACGTTGGCGGGGGCGGCGATGAGCAGGAACACCAGGGATATCACCAGGACGGCCACCGCGGCGATCACCTGCATGCGTTTCATGAGGGATTCGCTCAACCTCTGAAGCTGCGGGAAAAGTGGAACGAACAATAACAGTCCGAGGACGATGAGCACCACGGCCAGGACAAGCGTCATCATCTGGTCCATGACCAGCACGTCCACCAGCTCGATCTCCCGAGCCAGGACCGCCAGGGCCACCCCCTCGAACATGATCAGGAGACCCATCAGGTACGGCACGAACCAGCTGCCCAACTTCTTCAAATATCCCGCCTCTGGACAATATTCAGCGGGACCAGATATAATAGTTCCGCCACTTATTGCTTGTACTTGGCGAGCAGCAGGCCGAAGACGCCCAGCCCGAGCAGTATGATGAAGATGGAATAGACGCCCATGTTCTCGGCGGCGAAGATGTTCCAGCTCCCGTAGGAGACGCCCCACACCCAGTAGAACAGCACCGCTGCCACCAGCAGCAGCAGGGAGAATATCGCTACGGTCCTCTTGGGGTAGGCTTGCTCGGCCATAGGGCGTCAAACGTGGTGGGCCTATTAAAATCTTGTTCCCAGGTGGATCTGATACGTTCCAGGCTTCCATCGTACTGGTAGGGAAAACGGGTAGCAGATGCCACCGCTCCCGCTGTAAGCAGCGGGACCGGAAGGAACATGGATGGGACCTGGGAGCTCATGATGATCGTTCGGATCCTCCTTCCTCGTTATTCCTGCCTCGGTGAAAAATCAAGATATAGGCATAAACCAATCTTGCCGGACAGGAAGGGATGGAACTGGACCTTTGGATACCGATATTGATATGGCTGGCGATAGGGGCGGTGATAGCTGTCTACCTCTATCAGCTCATGAACAAGGAGGGCAAGGTGGAGGTGATCTGGGTGGTCATCGGCTTCCTGCTCTCGGTGCTCGGCCTGATGGCCTTCATCGGCGTCCGTTCGATGAAGGAGAAGGACCGCGACAAGGCGGTGGATCCGAAGAGCTACCAGCCCCCGGAGTACAAGCTGAAGAGCGAGGAGAAGAAGGAGAAGCCCAAGGAGGAGCCGAAGGCGGAACCGGCCCCCGAGCCCAGGAAGGAGGTCAAGCAGATCGAGGGCATCCCGCGCTGCCCCGAGTGCGGGTCGGCCATATCCTCCTCGGACAAGCGCTGCCGGGACTGCGGGGCCAAGCTCAAGGACTGAGGAAACCCTTTTTATCCCCGGGCAGGATGCCCTAGGCATGCTTCCCGAGGGCTCCCTGGTTTATCTTCTGGACGAGAAGGGCAAGAGGACCTGGCTGGTCCTCAGCAAGGGAATGCTGAAGCTGGGCGCCATGGGCGTGGTGGACGGCGACAAGCTGCTGGCGGCCGAGGACGGCTCGGAGATATCCATCGCCGGCAAGAGGTTCTGGATACTGGTCCCCGGCGCTTCCGAGATGATGTCCTCGGTGGACCGGGGGGCGCAGGTCATCACCCCCAAGGACGCGGCGACGATACTGATGGAGCTGAACGTCAAGTCCGGCGACACCGTGCTGGAGGCCGGCGTGGGCTCGGCAGCGTTGACCATAGCGCTGCTGAACCAGGTGCGGCCGTGGGGCAAGGTGGTCTCCATGGAGATACGCCCGGAGTTCGCGGAAAAGGGCCGGAAGAACGTGGAGAAGGCCGGTCTATCGGAGACCTGGCGGCTGGAAATGGGGGACATCCGCAAGGACCGCCTGGACATCCTGGCCGACGCGGTAGTCCTGGACATGCCGGACCCCTGGGACGCTGTCGATAACGTATCGTCCATGCTCCGCAACGGCGGGCGCTTCTGCTCGTACGTGCCGAACACCAACCAGCTGGAGGAGGTCGTGCGCCAGCTGCGGAAGAAGGGCTTCGTGGAGATCCGCAGCTACGAGAACATGCAGCGGGAGATGGTGGTGCACGAGATGGGCGTTCGCCCGTCCTACGAGACGCTCGGCCACACCGGTTATCTGGTGTTCGCCCGCAAGGTCTCGGTTTGACCGGGTCTCTTAACTCTTATATAGCCCTAGACATCTCGCCGTCCTATGGACCTGGCCTTCGCCATAACCGCCTTCGCCTCCATATTCGCCATCATGAACCCGGTGGGCAACATCCCGGTGTTCGTGGCAATAACCGAAGGTTACACCCCGGAGCTGAAGCGCAAGGTCCGCAACAAGGTATGCGTGGTGGCCGGCGGCGTCCTGGTGGTCTTCGCCCTTTTCGGCAACTACATCTTCGACATCTACGGCATCACCATCCCCGCCTTCAAGATAGCCGGAGGCGCTCTGCTGTTCTCCATCGCCTTCACCATGACCAGGGGGCAGATCACCAAGGCCAAGATGACCGACGAGGAAGCCAAGGAGGCGTCCGAGAAGGAGGAGGTCGGGGTGGTCCCGTTGGGCATCCCGCTCTTCGCCGGTCCGGGCGCCATAACCACGGTCATGATCTACGTGTCCTACGCTCTACACTCCCCATCGCCCACCGTGAACATCCTGTTCATATTCCTGGGGATCTTCGCCACTGTGGTGATCACGTTCTTCCTGCTGAAGTACGCCGATCCCCTCTTCTCGCGCATGGGCAAGAGCGGCGCCATGGCCTTCACCAGGATCATGGGTCTTCTGCTCGCCGCCATGGCCGTGGAGTTCATTCTCTCCGGGACGTTCGAGGCGGTATCCAACTATTGGGGCATCTGAGTATAAGGCAGAACATTAATTACTGGAGGGCGATTCCTCAAGAGGTGCAATGATGGTTGTGGCAGAGATAAGGATCGAGCTCAAACCGGGAGTGGCTGACCCGGAGGGCAAGAACACCAAGAAGGCCCTGGAACTGCTTGGTTTCAATGATATCAAAGGGGTACGCTCCATCAAGATGTTCGAGATCGAGATGGACGCCGACCCGGCCGTCGCCCGCAAGGAGTGCGAGGAGATGTGCCGCAAGCTGCTTGCCAATCCAGTTATACAGAAGTTCAGGGTCGACCTCAGGTGAAGGTCATGGCCCTCGACCATCTGTTCTTCAAGCGCGACGTGCCCTTCCCCCTGGTCGATATCGACCTGGCCAAGGCCACGGACGCCGAGCTCAAGGTCCTGAGCAAGGACATGGGGCTCTCCCTATCGTTGGACGAGATGAGGCGCATCCGCGATCATTTCGTTTCCCTCAAACGCCGGCCGACGGACGTGGAGCTGGAGTCGATCGCCCAAGCCTGGAGCGAGCATTGCTGCTACAAGTCCTCCAAGGTCATCCTCCGAGAGCATATCTTCGGCATAGACAACGGCAAGGTGCTTTCCCGCGGGGACGCCGGGGTGATGGAGTTCGACGACGAGTACGGATACGCGCTGCGGATCGAAAGCCACAATCATCCCTCCGCGATAGAGCCGTACGGCGGCGCCGCCACCGGCATCGGCGGCATCGTCCGTGACGTGCTGTGCATGGGCGCGCAGCCGATAGCGCTCGTGGACCCCCTGTTCTTCGGTCCCTTGGATCACAAGGGAGAACTTCCGGCCGGCGCGAAAACGCCGAAATACCTGGTGTCCGGCGTGGTCGCCGGAATTCGAGATTACGGCAACCGCATCGGCATACCGACCGTCTGCGGCGGCCTTTACTTCGACGAGTCATACCTGGGCAACTGCCTGGTGAACGTGGGCTGCGTCGGCATCGTCAAGAAGAAGGACCTGCGCAACAACGCCGTGGGCGGCGTGGGCGACTACCTCATATTGTGCGGCGGACGCACCGGCCGGGACGGCATCCACGGCGTGACGTTCGCCTCGGCCGAGCTGAGCTCCAAGTCCGAGGACGAGAGCCGCGGAGCCGTTCAGCTGGGTGATCCGATAACCAAGGAGCCGCTCATACACGCCTGCCTGGAAGTGAACTCGCTCGGCCTCATCAATGGAATGAAGGATCTGGGCGGCGGCGGGCTGTCCTGCGTCGTGGGCGAGATGGCGCTGTCCGGCGGATGCGGGGCGGAGGTCGATCTGGACAAGGTTCCGCTCAAGGAGAGCGGATTGGCGCCTTGGGAGGTCTGGGTCTCCGAATCCCAGGAGCGCATGATGCTGGCCGCGTCCGAAAAGAACGTGAAACGGATCCTTGACCTCTTCGCCATGTGGGACGTGGACGCCACCGTGATCGGAAAGGTGGTCCCGGGTAAGCATGTGACGCTGAGATGGCAGGGCGTGCAGGTGTTCCAGGTGGACCTGGACTTCCTGACCAAGGGCCCGGAATATTGCAGACCTTGCAAGATCGAGACCCCTTCCAAGACCATCAAGGAGGTGAGGCCGCTCTTGCCTGACACCAAGACCGTCCTGCTCGACCTTCTGGCCGATCCGAACATCGCCAGCAAGGAATGGGTGTTCCGCATGTACGATCACGAGGTGCGGGGCGGCACCGTCGTGAAGCCCGCCTCGGGCATGATGAACCTTGGAGGTCCGTCCGACGCCACGGTCATCAAACCGCTCCCGGACAGGGAGAGAGGTCTGGCATTAGCGTTGGGCGTCAATCCCTGGTTCTGCGGACTGGACGCCTACCGCGGAGGCATGGCCTCGATAGACGAGGCGTGCCGCAACATCATCGCCGTGGGCGGTTACCCTGATTCTTTCACGGATTGCCTGAACTTCGGAAACCCGGAGAAGCCCGAACGGCTTGGGGAACTCAAACAGGCGGTGGCCGGCATGGGCGATCTGGCTCGTTTCCTGAACCTGCCGGTGCCCTCCGGAAACGTCTCATTGTACAACGAGACCGCCAAGGGCTCGGTGCTTCCGACGCCGACCGTGCTTGGGTTAGGGATAGTTGAAGACGTGCGCAGGTGCATCACCACCGACCTGAAGAAGGAGGGCAACCTGCTCTTCCTGGTCGGAGAGACCAAGGAGGAGTTCGGCGGTTCCGCCGTATACCGCCGGTACGGCGCCAAGGGCGGCGTCGTTCCAGAGGTCATCCCGGAACGCTTGAAGAGATCCATGGACGAGATGCACGCGGCCATGAAGAAGGGGCTCATACGCTCGTGCCACGACGTCTCCGACGGAGGCATAGCGATCGCCGTAGCGGAAATGTGCCTGGGCGGGGACATCGGGGCGGAGATCAAGACAAACTACGAGAGTTGGTACCTGTTCTCGGAGAGCAACACCCGCTGGATCGTGGAGGTCGAACCGTCCAAGGAGAAGGAGTTCCTGGGCTGCCTGACCATCCCGGTCACCAAATTGGGTAAGATAGGAGGCCGGTCCCTCCGAATAAAAACGGAAGTGGATAGGACTAGGATCCCATTGAAGGAAATGCGAAAGGCCTGGAGCGGCGCGCTCCCGAAGCTGATGGGGTGAGCTCATGAAACACGTCAAGGTCTGCGTGCTTAGGATAGAGGGTACGAACTGCGAGGACGAGGCTGCCACGGCCTTCGCCTCCGTCGGCGTGTCCCCGGAGAAGGTTCACCTGAAGCAGCTGCTCGGCCAATGCCCTTCCGACCTCAAGCGGGATCTGGGCAGCTATGACATCCTGATGCTGCCGGGCGGTTTCTCCGCCGGCGACTATGTTCGCGCCGGTGCTATCTTCGCCGCGCGCATGAAGAGCGGGCTGAAGAAGGACATCGTCCGCTTCGTGGAGGACGGGAAACCGGTCATAGGAGTGTGCAACGGGTTCCAGATACTGGTCGAGCTGGGATTGCTACCGGCCATGGACGGCACCATGTCCGAGGCGCCCGAAGCGGCGCTTTACACCAACGATTCCGGCCGCTTCGAATGCCGGCCGACGTTGCTGAAGCAGGAGAAGAGGGGGAAGAGCGTCTTCACCTCCCAGATCCCGAAAGGTTCCGTGGTCATGTATCCCTCCGCCCACGCCGAGGGCAAGCTGATGTTCCCCCGCGCCCAGCAGAAGAAGATGCTTGAGCGGTTATTGGAAAATGATCAGGTGGTGTTCCGCTACGTCGATCCGGACGGAGAGCACGCCGGTTATCCCTGGTGCCCCAACGGCTCGCTGCACAACATCGCCGGCATCTGCAACCCCGCCGGGAACGTGCTGGGCATGATGCCCCATCCCGAACGCGTTCTGAAAAGAGAGACGCATCCGGACTGGACCAGGGTGAAGTGGAAGGAGGACGGCGACGGGCTGTCCATCTTCCGTTCGGCGGTACAGAGCGTGCGTTGAATCAGAAGTTCAGGCGGATGCGGACCTCGATCTGGTCCCCGTCCTCCAGGCCGAGCGTCCGGCGCAGGTGGAACTTGCAGACCACTTCCAGCACGTCCTCGTAGTGCGAGCGGCGCGGAAGAACCACAGCGCACTCCACGTTCTGGATGCTGGCCGGGATGCAGTGCACGTCCCCGAACGTCCGACCGTTGCGCTCGAAGCCCTTGATATCGATGGTCCGCCCGTTCCTGAGGGTGTCCAGCTTGTGGTGCTCTGTGGACAGCAGCTTGACGTTGAGCGTTCCCTCGTAGGGCTTGAAACCCAGCTTCTCCACGAACTGCTCCATGTAGCCGGGCTGTGTGACGTAGTACTGCCCCTCGCCCATTCCCTCCACGATGGTGCCCTTGATCACCAGCTCGTCCTTCATCTCGAAGATCTTCTGGTACTCGATGTACTCCTTGCGGAGCATGTCCGCCCCTTTGGAGGTGATGCGTATGCGCTGCCTGCGGGCGCCCAGGTCGCGCTCGATCAATTTTCCGTCCAGAAGCTCCAGGATGCGTTTCGACGCCGACTGCTGGGACATGTCCAGCATATCGCCGAGCTCGCGTGACGAAAGGGCGACGTAATCGTGCAATCCGCCCATCAGCGCGATGCGCCGGAGGGCGGTAACGAACTTCTCGTCGTTCTCTGGCTCCAAAGGTAACAACTCCCCGATCTGCTACTCCGTAATCCGTAATGGATTACTTTCCTGGTTATCCGTTATCTCCATTAATAGATTGCTAGGGACGCAGGATTGATATTGCCCCCTGCCTTTCAGGGTCCGATGACGAAAGACCATCATGTGATGGAGGTCCTGGGGCTCTCCAGGGTAGTGGTGGAGAACGGCGTTGTGGTCGATGTCAGCGAACCGCGCGTGGAGTTCTGCCCCCTCTTTTACAAGCACCGTGGCATCGAGAAGCTCACCAAGGAGAGCATACGCGAGAACGTGGAGTTCCGCATCCGGGACTTCGGCATCTTCACCGAACGCCGGGAAATGCGCATGAAGGACTTCCTGAGCTTCGGCATATCCGAGATCATGAGCATGTGCGTGACCAAGGGGATAATCGACTGCGCGGTCTGCGTGTGCGACGGCTCCGGGACGGCCATCGTGGACGATCCGGAGCTCATCCAGGGCATCGGCGGACGCATCTCCGGCATGGTGGAGACCACCCCGCTGCAGAACGTCATCAACGCTATCGGCCGCGACCGGGTGCTCGATCCGGAGACGGCGCGCATAGACCAGGTGGCCGGCGCCCGAAAGGCCTGGGACATGGGCTACCGCCGGATCGGGGTCACCGTGGTCCGGGGGAATGAAGCGGCTTTGCTGAGAAAGGAGTTCGGAGATCGCGTTGTGCTGTTCGCCGTGCACACCTCAGGAGTTTCGGAAGAGGATGCCCGGAGGCTCTACGAGAACTGCGACGTGGCTACCGCCTGTGCCTCCAAGCACATGTGGCACATGGGCCAGAAGATGGGAGCGACGCAGATAGGCAACAAGGTGCCGGTGTTCGCCATCACCGCCCTGGGAAAGGAGATCTGCGACATCCGTCTCAAGCAGATCAATAAGGAAGCCAAGAGCGGCCCGGACGATCCCGCCCGACCGCTGATATGATCATTCCTCGATGACCAGGCGCTTGCGCGAACGCAGGAATACCGCACGCACGCCGGCCGCCCTCATCTTGCGCCGCAGGATGAAATCGTTCGTCACCACCATGGCGTCCAAGGCCTTGGCGACCTCTAACACGCCGGCGTCCCCCTGGGTGGACGTCTCGTAACGCTTGTACTTCCCGGCCAGCATCAACGCCGCCTTGGCGTGCTTGCTGTCGGAACGCTTCAACTCGCCGATGACCGGCCCCGGAACATAGGCCTCGAACTCCCCGAAAAGGTTCGCCAATTCGAGGTCCAGATTCATCTTGAACTCGAAGGGCATCAGAAGCGCGTTGGTGTCCAGGACCACCTTCTGCATGAAGCCTCACTCTACGATGCCGTAGCCGATGAGGCGCCACTTGTTGGCGATCTTGCGAGAAATTGCCACGCGCTGGCCTTCCTCGGCGCAGACCGGGATCTTCAGAGCGACCTCGGACTGGTCGCCGCGGGCGCTGGTGACCAATCCTACCGTCGTCGCCGTGCCGATGCTCAGCATCAACGGTTCATTGGTCTTGATGTTCTCGACGACCAGGTCATCGCTGGTGCCGACCACGCGCTCCAAGAGGTGCGTGTTCATCTTGAACTTGAAGTGAACCTGCGGAAGCGTTCCCGGCTTGCCGACCACGCGGCCGGTGAGCCCGTCGGATTTGGTAAGGGACGGGTCCAGCTTGGTGCCTATGGCCACCAGTCCGCCGGGGCGGATCTTGTTGACCGGCCCTCCGCCGGTGTGCAATGATTCGACCGTAGTGGTAATGGTCTCCCAGGTGAACTTGCCGCCGGGCTGCTCGACCTTACGCCCGGGGGATATCTCTATCTCGTCGCCGACCTTCAGGACACCCTGCATCAACGTACCGCCGAGCACGCCGCCCTTGAGCTCGTCAATGGACATGCCTGGCTGGTTGATGTCGAAGGAACGGGCCACGAACATCTTGGCCGCCTTCTTCTCGTCGTGCTTCCTGGTCGGGATGTACTTTTGGATAGCGTCAATCAGCTTGTCGATGTTGACGTCGTGATGCGCGGAAACCGGGATGATCGGCGCGTTCTCGGCGATGGTGCCCTTGACGAACTTCTTGATCTGGTTGTAGTTCTCAAGCGCCTCCTCGCGGGTGACGATGTCGATCTTGTTCTGCACGATGATGATGTTCTCCACCCCGATGATGGAGAGCGCCATGAGATGCTCCTTGGTCTGCGGCTGCGGGCATTCCTCGTTGGCGGCGACGAGCAGTAACGCGCCGTCCATCATGGCCGCCCCGGAAAGCATGGTGGCCATGAGCGTCTCGTGCCCGGGAGCGTCGACGAAGGAGACGGAGCGGACGAATTCCGCTTCCCCTCCGCAGGCCTTGCAGGAAGGGCTGTTGGAGTAGGTCTCCACGCACTTCTTGCACTTGTAGAAGGATACGTCCGCGTAGCCCAGCCTGATGGAGATGCCCCTCTTGATCTCCTCGGAGTGGCGGTCGGTCCAGTCACCGGACAATGCTTTGGTCAGCGTGGTCTTGCCGTGGTCCACGTGGCCGATCATCCCGATGTTGACCTCAGGCTGGCGGGACACCTTCATTATTTCTTCTCCTCTTTCCTCGGGATCAGTTCCTCGACCGGCTTGGGGCCCTGAGAAATGATCTTCATGTTGATCTGGACGGTGTCGGTGGCGACGGCCTGGCCGCGCACGGACTTCCTCTTTCTCAGGCCGCCCTCGGTGGTGTAGAAGCCGGTGCTGGTGGTCAGCAGGAGCTTCTTCCGGCGCGGTCCGGGCAGGTCCTTCCTCATGGCGAAACCGTCCTTGTCGCTTCCGCCAGTGATCGTTAGCTTGTAGCCAGGCAGTCCGACGAATATGCCATCTATGGTGTCGCCGATCTTCTTACCGATCAGGGAGTTGGCGTGATGTCCAGACACCGGGACATTGTAGGACTTGCCGGATTTCATATCGTTAACAACGGCCTTGAATTCAACCATTACAAACACCTTTTGAGCGTTATGAGTACTCCGCCCTAATGTAGTACCGCTTAAATAATTATTGGTGGAGGGCGGAGTGTGTGGCGTCCCCTCAGCAGCGCTTGACCTTGATGGTCCTTCGGCTGTCTTTGACGAGCCCCTTGAACGCGCTCAACGGGTCCTTGACAAGGGCGTTCAGGTGATGCATCATGTCGTCCGGGGAGACCAGCTCGTTCATCACCGCGCCGGAGAGCAGCGACCTCGTCCGCCCGTCCCAGCCGTCCGAGGACCACAGCTCCACGAGCGTGTCCCTGAGCGCAGCGCCCATCATCAGCTGGTCGGCCATGTGCTCCACCAGGTCCTCCTCGTACCTTTGTTCCTTCCCCTGCGAGAGCAGGGCGGCGTGCTTTCCCGCCAGCCCTCCGCAGATGTAGGACGGCATGATGCCCTCGCCAACGAAGGCCAGGGTCTGGCCGGCGGCGTCGCCGCAGAAGAGCACGTTGCCGCGCACCGGCCCGCCGAGGAAGCCGGGCACCGGGGCGTCGCCGAGCTTGACCTCCAGGACCTTGTCCACGTCGAAATAGCGGGAAACGACCGGATGACCGGCGATCCAATCCTCCAGGAAGGAGCGGCGGGAGGCGTTCACCCCCACCAGGCCGACGCCCACGTTCGCCCTCCTCTTGCCCTTGGGGATTATCCAGCCGTAGCCCAGGCCGATCTCCGGCTCGATGAATATCTGCATGCACTGCGGGATGTCCTTCTTCGCCACCAGCTCGAACTCCACCCCGCGGGCGACGTCCTTGGGCGAGAAGAACTCCGCCTTGAGCTCCTTGGACAGCGTGGAGTGCACGCCATCCGCGGCCACGATAGCCTTCGGCGACAGCTCCACCTCGTCCCCCTGGTGGCTCAGCAGGCAGCTTTTCACGATATCGCCGTCCGTCTTGACCGAGAGCAGCCTGGTGTCCGCCTGGACGGCCGCTCCGGCGGACGCCGCGCGGAACGCCAGATGCTTGTCGAATATCTTGCGCTCCACGGTGACCCCGCGCCAGTAGGGCTCGGAGTTGTCTATGGTGACCTCCCGCCCGAGAACGAAGCGGGTGAAGCCCTGCCTGGAAACGATGGCGTTCGCCGGGATGCGCATCCCGGAGCGCTTCACCAGGTCCAGCCCGATTACCTCTCCGCATTGCACGGGCGTTCCGATCTCCTTCTTCTTGTCCACCATCAGGGTCTTTACGCCCGCAAGCGCCGAAGCGCGGGCCGCCCCGCTGCCGGCCGGGCCGGCGCCTACCACCAGAACGTCGCATTCCATCATGTCACCATCCCCATTTCGCGCCAAGGTCATAAGCTCGATAGAGTTCCCGGTATTTCTTTCCGTTCAGCAAAGCCCGGAGCCCGGACAGCTTTCCGTAACCGTTGCGGAACGGGCGCACCGAGCGGTACAGCTCCCCATTGTCCATCCTCTTCAGGGAATCGAACGCCCTGACATACAGGGGCGAGGCGTAGGGGGAGCGCGGCCATTTGCGGGCGTATTCCTCCAGGCTCCCGTTCACGATGGCTTCGGCGGCCACCCTGGCCGCGGCCATTCCGATGCGGATGCCCCCGAAGGTTATCGGGTTGGCCTGTCCGGCGGCGTCCCCGATCAGGCAGGCGTCGCCGCAGACGACCTGGTCGTAACCGTAAGGTATCGGCCGCCCCTGCCTTTCCAGGTGGGCCGGCCTTTCGTCCGCTCCGCGGGTGAAGCCGACCCGCTTCCCGGCGGGATGCGGGAACTCCCAGCGGTAGCCGCCCCGGTACCTCTGGTCGTAATAGAAGTGCATGGCGTCCTGATCGGCCTTGGCGGCAGTGATGAACTGTTCGGCCCACAGTAAACTGGGGCCGCCCTGGAACAGGGTCCGCCGGACCAGCGAGTTCCAGCCGTCCGCCCCCACCAGGTACTTGGCCGAGTATTCGCGGCCTTCCCGGGTCCTCACCAGATAGCCGTTCGGCCCCCGGGAGATCTCCACGACCGCCCCGACCTCTGAGTGGCAGCCCTCCTTCTTCGCCCTGCCCAGGACGTGACGGAGGAACTCCGGACGGTCGATGATGCAGCCGTCCGCCTCCGTCTCGATGACCACATTGCCAGGCCAGTGTTCCACCGCCCGGCGTATCCGGAACCGCACCGCGTGCGGCTCCAGCGGTTGCAGGTCCTCGAAGGCCTTTTCGCTCAGGGCCTCCCCGCACATGTGGTGATACCTATCGAAGTTCTTATCCAGCTTCTCCAGGGAGAGCACGCTGAGCTTCCCCTCGCTCAGGCGGGATATGAAGAACGCCGCGGCGGCCCCGGCCGGGCCGGCGCCTATCACCAGCGCGTCATGCCTCTCGATGGCCTATCCCTCCTGAAAGGCTGATCTGTTCCACGAAAGAGTATCCGGTGTCGAAGCCTAAGAAGGCTATGAAGTACAGCAGGGTCGGCAGCGCCCCTACCAGGCATAGGACCAGCACGGCCACCTTGAGCACCGGCCTCTCCTTCAGCACCAAAGACATCGTCCCGCCGTCCATGCGGTCCCCCCGGTCGCTGAGCACCTCGTCGGCGAAGGCGGCGACCATGACCACCAGCGCACCGATGAGATGGAAGGGGTTGCCGTTCAGCACCGACAGCACGGCGATGGAGCCGGCCACCACGAAACCGAGCTTGAAGGCGATGTTGTCATATTTTGAGGCTATCAGCAGGGCCAGGAGCAGACCGATGAAGATGGTCGCCGAGCCCTCGTCCAGGAATATGAGCGCGCCCATGAGCAGCCCCATCGGAACCGAGAGCAGGATGGCCTTGCGCTTGCTCCCGATGTTCAGATCGAAAACCTGATCGCCGTACTTGATGGTCATGCCCAGGGTGACGAAGGCGAAGGGTATCAGGAGCTGGTGGTGCAGAGGGACCTCGCGGGAGAACCAGGTATAGGTCCAGGCCACCAGGATGAGGATGATGGTCAGGGTGAAGTAGATCTTCGCCCTGCGGTTCCAGCCCCTGCTCCTCATCATGTTCCACCGTGCCCTTTCTCGAACGCCGCCAGGCTATAATAAACATCGGTTCCCCTAGCGGCGCATCAGGCGCCTGGCCTTCAGCAGCTTCTGCAGGAGGCCGTCCCTCTCCCCGTTGAACGCCAGACCGGTGAAGTCGTGCATCGCTTCCAGTCCCTCCTTCCCGTAGGGAGGCCACCAGATCTCCGAGGAGAACTTGCCCCGGTCCAGATGCACGTGCTGCCTCTCGATCAGTTCCTCGAACCCACCGTCGCCGTGGGTGCGGCCGAAGCCGCTGTCGCCGCGCCCGCCCCAGGGTGTGGCTCCCAGACCGTAGGTGTAGGCCACGTTGTTGACGGTGATGGTTCCCGAACGGAGCCTGGTGGCGATCTCCCGGCCCTTTTCCATATCGGACGTCCACACGCTCCCGTTTAGGGCGAAGGGACTGTCGTTGGCCAGGGCCACCGCCTCCTCCTCGGACCTGAAGCTCATCAGCGAGACGATGGGGCCGAAGGTCTCCTTGCGCGCGATGTCCATGTGCTGCTCCGCCCTGAGCACCGTGGGCTGGAAGAAGTATCCTTTGAGCTGCGGCCGTTTCCCGCCGGCGAGCACCTTGGCCCCTTGCTCCACTGCATTGGCGAGCTGGGCCTCCATATCGATGACCGCCCTCTCGGATATCATTGAGCCCAGAGAGATGGTCGGATCGTTCAGGTCGAAGCCCTGCTTCAGTGTCGACACCTCCTTGAGCAGATACGATGTGAACTTGCTTTCCACGGCCTCATCGACGTAGATGCGCTTCACGGCCACGCAGGTCTGCCCGCTGTTCACGAACGCCCCCCAGCAGGCCGCCCTGGCCGCCCGCCTCAGGTCGGCGTCCTTGAGGATGATCATGGCGTCCTTCCCGCCCAGCTCGAGGGTGATGGGTATCAGCCTCTGCGACGCCAAGGTCATGATGCGCCGCCCCACTTCGGCGTGGCCGGTGAAGATGATGCGGTCCACGTCCGAGGTGGCCAGGGCCTCCCCGACCTTGGAACCGGAGCCGACCGCCAACTGCAGAAGCCCGTCCGGAAGCCCGGCCTCCTTGAACAGTCCGGCCATTTGGACGGCGGTGAGTGGGGTGTGAGAGGAAGGTTTCAGCACCACCCCGTTCCCGGCGGCCAAGGCCATCATGACCTGGGAGTAGGGAATGGCCAGAGGATAGTTCCAGGGGGCGATTATTCCGATGACCCCCAGGGGACGGGGGATGAGATGCGAGGAACGTCCCATATAACGCATCATCGACGAAAGAGGACCGAAGTCCACCTTAGACTCGCGAAAGACGTGCTCCACCCGGCTGGCGGCGAAGTCCCCCACGCTCAGGGCGTTCATCACGTCCGTGGCCAGGGATTCCATGAAAGGTTTGCCGGTCTCCCTTGACACCAGCTCGGCGAACTCGTCGGTGCGATCGGCCAGTCCGCTCTGCACCTTCCGCAGCAACTGGGACCTCTTGACCGGCGGCTCGCCGCCCCAGGCAGCCTGGGCCTGGCGGGCCGAATCCACCATCTGGGGGACCTCCTCAGGGAGGACGCACTCCACCTCTCCCAACGATTCCAAGGTGGCCGGGTTCGACTTGTGGATGACCGGTCTTCGGCTCATCGCTCCCACGGAACGTCGTAAGCGTAGATGAACCTGACCATGGTTTATCTACGTAAAAGAGGATATTTCGGGCATGCCCAAATCCGTCGTCCTGCTCATGGCCCTGGTGGTGCTCATGGCCGCCCTGATACCGGCTCCCGCCGTGGCCGAGTCCGGGGACGGGACGGCGACCATAGCAGCCGATGGACATCTGGTGCTTCTGAACTTCACCGTCACGGCCGATCATTTCGACGACCCGGCGAACGCCGGCAACGTGCGTTGGCTGGTGTATCTGGACGATGTCTCTGCGCAGGACTCCTTCGACGTCTTCGTGATGACCGCCGATGATTACCAGCAATACATCTCCGGCGGGATCTACCAGCTGGTCATCGGCTGGGGGGGTAAGAACGTCGGTCCGGACCCGTCCTACAATCTGGTCTATCTGTTCGCGGAGGGGGATTACGTGCTGCTCATCGACAACTCGGACGTCGGTGACATCATCTACATCCCGGCCGAGCTGAAGGTCCATTACCAGTACGACGCGCAGAACGTGGAGGTGCCGAAGGAGACCCGCTGGGACCTGTTCATCGCCCTCATGGTGCTGATCACGCTGCTGGGAGCGGCGTTCCTTCTGCTTCTCAACATGTGGGCCAAGCACCGCATGGACCGGGTGGACGAGGAGCGGAAGAAGAGATGCGCCAACTGCGGCAAGGTGTCCATCCAGGACGGTATCTATTGTCCTTACTGCGGGAAGGAAAGATGAACGCAACTTTCGATGGACGATCGTACATAAGTTCGGATATAATGTAATCCCGATCCGCTTGGTTGATGGTCGCTCTGCAATTATTCTTAAGATCCCATCGGAATGTTATTTGGTTAACAAATAATTGAATTAACGTTTCTGAATTTTTTTATTGAATACTGCATACGAATTCAATCTACCATCATTGAAGATTTGCGATGTTGTTCTTCAACATTACTGGATATCAGAATTTATTTCATCGTGGCGCATTGGTTAATCGACGGATTGTTCAAATGAACTTTAATCAGAAGGTAATGACTGTCCTCTTTTTTGGGTAATTTGTTTCGTTTTTTGTCTAAATTTTTTTCTTGAGAAGAACATAACCAAAAAATGTGGCCAATAGATACTAATGAAGCTTGATCGTCCATTTAGCCCCTTTCCGGTGACCAATCTTCTCGATCAATCCTTCTCGTTTCATCTTTTGAATGAGGTTTTTCACTTTGTCCCTTTTCTGCTCTGAAGTCAGAATGTCTGGTAATTTATTCTCCAGGAGTTCCTCGATCTCCCTGCGATTCGCATTGCCAGATTTATTTATCATTTTAAGTATCAAATCCTGATAATACCCATCTTCAAAAGCCTTATTTTTTATATAACTGGCCTTGCCCCCGGTCTTGAATGCGACCTTGGAAGAAATGAAGACGTTTGGATACCTTCCCTCGATGACACCCATTCTTTTTAATTGGTCAGACTCTTGATGGGTGATCCTCATCTTCTTTTGTACTTTATCCAGTAATATCACTGTTGCTAGAGGTAGAGAAGTGCTTTCCAGCAACAATTTGGTATAATTTTCGTTGAGAATACTTCCGTAAATTGTGACCTTGACCCGGCCTGGCTCGGTCAAATCATAATCGGGAAGAGGGAACAGTCTTTTGCGTTGACTTTCAAAAACCCGGACAATCCCACTGGTTATTGTTTCGATCATGTTCAGATTAACCATTGCACTTGCCAAATGGTGATTTCGATAGTATGGAGGCATGTAAGCATTATCGAGTACATTCTCGATACTTCCTGGGATAAAATGCCCATTGTTGATGAATATCAACTTATCGTCTTGTTCGATTAGAACTATCCTGCCCATCATCCTGTAATCGGAGTGGGCAATGCAATTGTGAAGTAGTTCTCTGATCGCGATCTGATCGTATTTTTGTATCTCATGAGGAAAGAGGGTTCCTGGCTGGCTGTATACATATCGTGGATTCTGAATCTTTGAGTTTATCTCATCGACTGACAGGATGAATGGAGGACCGTAATGACCGTAATCCACCTTATCACCGGTTTTATTTTCCTTGACCCAAGTTAATTCACAAATCGCGGGAGAGATGAGATGCCCTGATTCCCTCTTCCCTAGAAGCAGGATGGCGGTTCGAGTGATCCTACCGTCGATTAGTATCCTGGCCTTGTTTAGGAATGTTCTATCGTCCCAAATCGGGATATCGTTTGCTAGATTGGGATTCCTTTTTGCGAATTCCACTCGCGCCTTGGCTATGGCTATGGGATCGAGATCGCTAATGGATGCTCCATCACATATCTGTGCAGACCAGTCTTGACTTACCTGGTCCCGTATCTGTTCTAATTCGTGAATATTAAGGGGACCTAACGAACTGGCAGCCCTTCCATAATAATGACCTTTCCAAGAGGTCGGTAGCCCAGGTCTAGATGCAGGGATCTGGAACATTAGTACCCGACCCTGGTTCGTCTGTATCTCGTAAATCTCTTCGAACGATATGTGCTCAGTCACATTTCGGGAGATCTCGGCCTTGAGATCTTCCAGGCTCCGTCGACTTTGTCGCCAAGCAGTACCGACAATGTTGGCATTGTCATTAACACCTAGAATCAACCATCCATATCGTTGGCCTTTGATATTCGCTTCATTGCTTAAAGCGGAAAAATATTTACCAAGGTCGTCCAGATCCATTTGAGCCTTGGCTTCTTTAAATTCGAACCACTCATTTTCCCCGGCAGTTTTGCCTAATGTTAATAGACGCTCCAATTGAGTTATTGCGTCCTTATCCGATAGTGACAAGACAAACGACAATATATGGTGTGTGTGATAAATATTTGACCTACACAATCAATAATGATCTCAGATTGCTGGTTCTCGACGCCAACCTAGAAAAATTCGGATACTGAGGTGGGCTGGCGCATCGATATCGTTCACATTCCCCAGAACGGATCGGACTTCCGCTTGATCTCCAGGAGCTGCTCCAGGGTCTCCTTTTCGTCAATGTTCAGATCATAGTCCTGCAGGTTCTTGATCTCCGACTCCAAAATGTCCACGTAGAGTATGTCCTCCACGTCCAGCTGCCTGCCGACCGTGGCGCCCTCGATGGCCACGGCGATCTCCTGGCCGACGATGGCCTCCTTCAGCACATCCTCGCCGGTGCGCAGCGAACGGATGCGGCCAATCTCCCGACCGTCGGCGGCGATCAGCTTCTGGTTGTGGCGGATGCGGCCGGCCAGCACGCGAACGCCGACGATGGCCGGCTTGCTGGCCCGGAACACGCAGTTGGGCAGCACGCGAATCTTTCCGGGGAAGGCCACCAGGGAGCGCTTCTCCGCCTCGGCCAGGCGCTTCTGCTCCTCCACCCACTTCAGGTAATCGTCGATGAGGCCGTAGACCACCGCGTTCAGGAATACCTTGGATTCGTGGGTGGTCAGGGCGTCCTTGGCGTCCGGCAGCATGCTGACGTTGAAGCCCAGCACCACCTTGTGCAGCGGGTCCGTGTAAGCGCTGACCTCGATGATGTCCCGCTTGGAGATGTCCCCCGTCTCGTACTTGCGTATCGGAATCTCGGCCCGCTTGCATTCGTAGGCTAGCGCCTCCAACGAGCCCAAGGCGTCCGCCTTGATCATGACCCCGTTGTCGGCGACCTCGATGTTGACCTTGGTCTCCTCGGCAATTTCCTTCAGGACCTCGTCCTGGTTGTTCTTGAAGGCGCGAAGGGGCGCTCCGGCGACGACGCCGTCAAGGTTCTGGCAGAGCAGCTTGACCCCGGCCGCGGCGGTGATCTCCCTCATGCGTTCGAACTTGTCCCGGGGGTCGCGGATCTCGTCCAACGGCTTGGGTTTCAGGATGGCCTTGACCTTGGTCAGGAGCGGCTTCCCCCTGGTGCCCAGGGCGATGTTGTCCCCCTGCCTCAGCTCCCCGTCGTAGAGGATCACGTCGATGGTCTGGCCGAGACCTCTTTCCTCCTTGACCTCCAGGATGGTTCCTTTCGCCGGCCCCACGGCGGTCTTGAGGTTCTCCTCCAGGAACCGCTGGGCCAGTCCGACAAGTACGAGAAGCAGGTCGGGAACGCCCTCCCCGTTGCGGGCGCTTATCGGGACCAACGCGATGTTCTTGGTGAAGTTCTCGATGCGATCGTAGCGTTCCGCGGACATGCCCTCCTCGGCCAGACGGCCGACGATCGCGTACAATTTTTCCGACAGGGCCGCCTGGGCCTCCTCGCTCTGCGACTTCTCGGAGATGACGAAGGGAGCGGACGGGTGGGTCACCCAACCGTCCACCAGGTCGATCTTGTTCAGGGCGATGATGAAGGGCGTCTTGAAACGCTTCAGAATGCTGATGGATTCCAGCGTCTGGGGTTTCAGCCCTTCGTTGATGTCGATAACCAGGATGGCGATGTCGGCCAGGGAGCCTCCCCTCGCCCGGAGGGTGGTGAAGGAGTGATGCCCCGGCGTGTCGATGAAGAGCAGGCCGGGCACGCTGAACTTCTTGCTCCCGAGCAGCTTGGCGCATACCTTGTTGACGTGCTCCAACGGAACCTCCGTGGCACCGATGTGCTGCGTGATGCGCCCCGCTTCATGAGTGATGACCGCCGTTCCCCTGATGTAGTCGAGCAGGCTGGTCTTGCCGTGGTCCACGTGGCCCAGCACGCTGACGATGGGTTGCCGGATGGTCATGTTCATCGGATTTGAGAATGCCTATTAGTATCTTTCTCGCGACGGAAGAGAGCCAAGGATACTACTGGAATGAGAAAAATGAAAAGTGGGTTTCAGGAAGGCGTTTTATCTACTCGAACAGCCAGACCTTGTTGCAGGCCTCGTAGCTCAGGAGCTCGTAGTCGTTGAAGAACAGCTCGATCTCCCTCTTCGCGGACTCCGGGGAATCGGAGCCGTGGATGATGTTGCGGCCGGTCTGCTGGGCGAAGTCGCCGCGGATGGTGCCGGGAGCGGCCTCCACCGGGTTGGTCTTGCCCATCATGCCCCGCATCACGGAGATGATGTTGTCCCCTTCCCAGACCATGACGAGCACCGGGCCGGAGGTCATGTAGCTGATGAGCCCGGGGAAGAACCCCTTGCCCTTGTGCTCACCGTAGTGCCTCTCGGCCAGCTCGCGCGGTATGCGCATGAACTTCATGGCCACCGGGCGGAAGCCCTTGGCCTCCAGCCGAGCGACTATCTGGCCCATGAGCCCGCGCTGCACGGCGTCCGGCTTCAGCATGACGAAGGTGCGCTCCATCACGGGGCTCACTCCTTCGCTGCCTCGGCCTTCTTGGCGGCCCTGGCCTTCTTCCTGCTAACGGTCTTCACCTTGGGCTCGGCCTTCTTCTCGGCCTTGGCCTCGGCGGGGGCCTCCACCTTCTCCTCGACCTTGGCCTCGGACTTCTCCTTGGCCGCCATGGTTATGCCCTTCTTGGTGGCGTAGGCCTTGGTCCAGGTGACGTTCCTGGGCACCCTCTTCAGCTCGATCATGTTCTTGTAGCACTTGTTGGTGCAGAAGAGCAGGGTCGTGCCGTCCTTCCTGACGTACATCTTGCCGGTTCCAGGCTCGATCTGCTCCCCGCAGAACGAGCATAAGTGTTGCTCAACCATGTGAATGACCTCCTTACCTCAGGGAGAGCTTCCTCGCCTCTCTGGACGTCTCTCTGAGCATCAGGATGTCGCCCATGCGGACCGGACCCATGATGTTCCTGGTGATGATCCTTCCCTTGTCGCGGCCGTCCAGCACGCGGACCTTGACCTGGGTGGCTTCCCCGGTCATGCCCGTCCTGCCGATTATCTCCACAACCTCTGAAGGAATGCTATCTTCGTCTGCCATCTATGACACCCTTTAGCCCTTTATCTTCTTGACCTGGTCGACCAAGGCCTCCAGGATGGGCTTGCCCTTTCCAGCGTCGAGCACAGCGATGGAAGCGGTGGGCTTCTCCAATCCGCAGGAGGCGCCCAGCTGGGCCTTGCTGTCAACGTAGGCGTACGGAATGTTCCTCTCCTCGCAGAGCATGGGCATGTGCGCCAGTATCTCCGGCGGCTGAACGTCCTCGGCCAGTACGACCAGGACGGCCTCTCCGCGCTCCACGATCTTGGTGACCTCGTTGGTGCCCTTCTTCAGCTTGCCGGTGTCCCGGGCCAGCTCGACGACCTCATAGGCCTTGTCCTTGAGTTCCTTGGGCATCTCGAATCTAACGAACACTGCTTTTGCCAAACTTATACCTCCTTCCGATGTGTAAACATCCTCATTATTCACGGGCTCATAAGAGCAGGAACGCTCAAAGGAGTGGTTCTATAAAAGGCTTATCTACCGAGGGTGAGGTCGACAATATCGAACCCGCCGGGATAGCTGGTCAGGTCATTTTCCTCTAAGGGAAAATCTGCGTAAACGGTTAATACGGCGGGGCCTTTCTCAAGGTCGGTGCGATCCATGAAGATGCCCATATCCAAGAAGATACTTGCGGCGGCCGGAGCGGCCATGGCGATAGTCGGCGACAGCCTCGCGTACTACTTCAACACCGCCACCCACGAGGAGACGGTCGGGTTCCTCACCTACGAGGTGCTGACCTACGACGCGGACTACGTCACTGGCGCTCTGGCCCTGGCCATCATCGGGGCGGTGGTCCTGCTGATGGCCGCCCTGGTGGAGAGCTGAGCCTCAGATGAAGTGCAGCTGCTCCTCGTGGGGGTGGCGCACCCTCTTCATCTTCTCGAAGGTGGCGCATACGGGTTGCTCCATGTCGTTGCCGTAGTGCAGGTACCATTTGGCGCACAGCCATTCCTGCAGCTTGGCCACATCCCCGTTCTCCATGTGCCGGAAGCGCCCCTGCAGCTTCAGGTAATCAGTGACGGGCAGCATGGTCTGTGGCTTGTACGTCGTCCGTGCCTCGCCATCCTCTATCTCGTACAGCGTCCACATCCCGGTCTCCACCGCCATGCGGGCTATCTCCACCGTCATCGAGGGATCGGAGCGCCAGCCGGGGACGCAGGGCGTCATCACGTGCAGGAAGCGGAAGCCCTTCTTGGCCTTGGCCTTCTCCACCTTCTTGATGAAGTCGTTGAAGTGGGCGATGGACAGCGAAGCGGCGTACGGGGGATCGTGCGCGGCGATGATGGCCATGATGTCCTTCTTGAACTCCCTTTTTCCTTCCACCTTGGTGCCGACGGGCGTGGTCGTCGTCCAGGCCCCGAAAGGTGTCGCCCCCGACCTCTGGATGCCGGTGTTCATGTAGCCCTCGTTGTCCAGACACACGTACAGGATGTCCTCGTTGCGCTCGGCCGCTCCAGATAATGCTTGAAGCCCGATGTCGAACGTTCCTCCGTCACCGGCCAGCCCGACCACGGTCGAGCTCAGTCCGCGGCGCCTCTGCGCGGCGCGAATTCCGGTGGTGACCGCGCCGGTGTTCTCGAAGGCGGTGAAGAGATAAGGCGTCCGGAAATTGCTGGTGGGATACATGGCGCTGATGACGACCAGGCAGCTGGCCGGGACGTACACCGTGGTGTCCGCCCCCAGGATGCGCATTATGTTCTTCACGGCCACGGCCATGCCGCAGCCGGCGCAGGCCCCGTGCCCGCTGACGAACATGTCGTTCACCGGCATGTCCTTGATGGTCCGCATCTCGCTCATTCCATATCCCCCCTGAGACCGTGCCAGGTGACCGGCCGCACCTTCTCCCCCCGGGACGCCTTCTCCACGATGTCGTACATCTCCCTCATGTGCTCGGGAGTGATGTCCCGGCCGCCGATGCCGGCGACGTGGCCGGTGACCGTGGTAGGGACGTTGCAGAGCGCGGCGGCCACTTCCGTGTACACCGGGCCCCCTCCGTTGAAGGAGGCCGAACGGTCGAACACGCCCAGCGCCTTCAGGTCGCGGCAGGCGGCGCAGAGCTCTTTGAAGGGGAACGGACGCATGAAGCGCAGCTTGATCAGGCCGGCCTTCTTGCCCTCGGAGCGCAGCTCGTCCACCACCTGGCGGGCCAGCCCGGTGGCGGTGCCGAGCGTGAGCATGGCGTACTCGGCGTCCTCCAGACGGTAGGTGTCGATCAGCCCCCCGTACGAACGCCCGAACTCCCTGGCGAACAGCTCGTCCACCTCGGCGATCACCTCGCGGGAGTGCTCCACCGCCCTGTCCAGCTGGTAGCGCATCTCCATGGCGTACTCCGGCGGCACGATGGGGTTCATGAGCTTGGGGTCGGAGGGGTCCAGCATGTTGTACGGGACGAACTTGGGAAGGAAGCGGTCCACCTCCTCCTGCTCCGGGAGGTCCACCCTTTCCACCGTATGAGATAGAATGAATCCGTCCAGGCAGACCATTACCGGGAGCAGCACCCGGCGGTCCTCGGCCAGGCGGAAGGCCATCAGCGTGGCGTCCAGGGCCTCCTGGTTGTCCTCGACATAAACTTGAAGCCACCCGGAATCGCGCTCCGCCATGGAATCGTTATATTCGACCCAGATGCCCGACGCCGCGCCCAACGAGCGGTTCACGTTGGCCATGACGATCGGCAGACGGCTCTGCGGTACGGCGTACAGCATCTCGTGCATGAGCGCCAATCCCTGCGAGGAGGTGGCGGTGAAGACGCGCACGCCTCCGGCGCTGGCCCCCACGGCCATGCTCATGACCGAATGCTCGCTGTCCGCCGGGATGAAATCGGCGTCCAGCTCCCCGTCGTTGATGAACTCCGCCAGCTGCTCCACGATCAGCGTCTGCGGGGTGATGGGGAAGGATGGAACTACCTCCGTCCGAGCCAGCTTGGCCGCGTAGGCCACGGCGTGATCGGCGCTTATGACCATGACCTTCATCTGGATCCCCCCTTGATCATGTCTATGGCTTTCACAGGACACACCTGGGCGCAGATGCCGCAGCCCTTGCAGTAGTTGAGGTCCCAGCGGACGTATTCGTCCTCCTCTCTCTTTATGCATCCCTCCGGGCAGGAGAACCAGCAGCGCTGGCATCTCACGCATTTCTCCTTGTCGTAACGGGGGGTCTGCACCCTCCAGCTGCCGGTGAGGTTCTGGCGGGCGCCGCCCGGCCCCACCGTCACCCCGTCCACGATCCTCTCGTCGAGGGTGGTGCCGATGGGTATCTCGTTCCAGGCGGGAAGCCATTCCTTCTTTTGAGCCAGGGGCCTTCTGCCCTTGCATCTGCCGATCGCCGCCTGGGCGTGCGCGGCGGCCGCCGCGGCCGCGTTGGCTTTAGCGGCCGTCTCGCCGAACTTCTCCCCGAAGCGGTTGGCGATGGCCTGCTGCATGGACTCCATGCTGACCAGGTCGCACATGCGGACCACCGCGCCCAGTATCGCCGTGTTCACTATCGGCGCCTTGAGGAACTCCATGGCTATCGACGTCGCCGGAACGGTGGCGCACTCCACCTCCACCCCCAGATCGATCTCCGTGGGCAGCTTCCGGGTGTTGATGACCGCCTTTCCGTCCTTCTTCAGACCGCGAGCCACCGGCTCGATGTCCAGCAACGATTCGTCAAGCACCACCAGCAGGTCCGGCTCGTACACCTGCGATTTGATGCTGATCTTCCGGTCGTCGATGCGGGCGAAGGCCATCACCGGAGCCCCGCGCCGTTCCGCCCCGAAGTACGGGAAGGCCTGCGCGTGCCTTCCCTCGATGACCGCCGCCTCCGCCAGGGCCTGGGCGGCCATGACGGCCCCCTGCCCCCCGCGACCGTGGAACCGGACCTCGTACATAGAGCACCGGTCCATAATCTGAGCGTGGCTTATATAACGCTCCGCATCAGAAAAGGGAAAAAGAAGGAGGTTGGAAGGGGTTTAGACCTTCACCAGGTCGGACCAGGCCGCGTAACGGGCGTCTTCGCCCATGGCCGCCTTGTGGAACACCTCGCCCAGCCGCTTGGTCATCGGCCCGATCTTTCCATCGGCGATGAGCCGGTTGTCTATGGAGCGTATGGGGGATATCTCGGCGGCGGTCCCGGTCAGGAACACCTCGTCGGCCATGTACAGCTCGGAGCGGGTGAGGTCCTTCTCAACCACCTCGATCCCCAGGTCGCGGCCGAGGGTCATCATGCAGTCGCGGGTTATGCCCTCCAGGATACCGGCGGACACCGGCGGGGTGAACAGCTTCCCGTTCTTGACCATGAACACGTTCTCCCCGGTTCCCTCCGCAACGTTGCCGTTGGGGTTAAGCATCAGCGCCTCGTCGCAGCCGTTCTGGATCGCCTCCAACTTGGCCATCACCGAACTGACGTAGTGACCGCTGACCTTGGCGTTCAGCGCCGCGGCGCGGTTGGAGTACTTCTCCCATGACGACGTGATTATGTTCGCGCCCTGCTCCACCTGGTCCTCGCCCATGTACACGCCCATGTGGGTGCACATGATGCTGACGTTGGTGCCCAGCTTGCTGGGGTTTAGCCCGATCTTGAACTCGGGGTGCACGCCGTAGTATGCGAGCGGGCGCAGGTAATCGCCCTTCGGATCCGCTTCCCTAACGACCTCTCGGCATGCTTCGCACAGCTCGTCCAAGGAATACGGCACCTTCATCTGCAGGACCTTGGCCGAGTTCAAGAAGCGGACCATGTGGTCCCGCAGCCGGAAGATGTTCCTTCCCTTGTCGGTGTGGTAAACGCGTATCCCCTCGAACACCCCGGTCCCGTAATGGAACCCATGCGCCAGCACGTGCACCTTGGCGTCCTCGAACTCCACCAAACGCCCGTCCATCCAGATCTTTCCTTTCATCATATCACCTCAGATGGCGTTGACCGCCCTTATGTAGCGGTCCGGATTGGTCGCCTGGAGCATCTTCTCCACTTCCTCTATGGAACCGATCAGACGAGCCTTCCCGAAGCTGTTGCCCACCAGGGCGTAGGCTTCCTGGCGGCTCTCGTCCACCAGCTCCACCTGGATTATGTCGTGAAGCCTCTGCAAGCTGTCCACTGCCCATTCCGCCTGCTTGCGGTCGGAGACGGTGAGGACCACCCGGGACTTGCCGGGCATCTCGCATTTCCCGACGACGATGGTGTCCACGTTGATTTTACGGCGGGTGAACTCGCCCATGATCCTCTGCATGACCCCGAACTCGTCGTTCACGACCATCGATATGACCTCCATGTCGATCCCTGTCCTCACTTCTTTCCTTTTATCGGCATCTGATAGTTACGCACGCTGTGGTTCTTCTTTATCGGCTGGTAATAGCCGTCGTCGTTGCGGCCATTGTCCGGGCCGCACGGATACTTCGGCGTGGATAACCAAGGCAGCTGATGGCTGTCGCTGCCCTCGATCACCTTGGGGCGACGCCCCCCGCCTCTGACCAAGCCAAGCACCAGCACGAGCGATAACATTCTCATTGACAGACCAACCTCACAATGAACGGGAAAGCCGACGGCCCCCCTTTCAGATACCCAAGACGCGCTGGACCAGAACAATGTCGGTGCGAATGCTCAGCGCGCCCATGGTCCGTTTGTATTTCTGACAGCATATTTAAGGGTTGTCTTGGACCCCGTTGCCGGTCGGCAGGAAATCAGCGGGGATGCCAGGGTCCATGGCGTTCACCTCTTTCAGTATCCTTCTCAGGAACACCTTGGTGCGGGGGTTCTGCGGGTTGACGAAGATCTCCTCGGCGGTGCCCTGTTCCGCTATCACGCCCTGGTCCATGAAGATGACCTTGTCGGCCATCTCCCGGGCGAAGCCCATCTCGTGGGTCACCACCACCATGGTCATGCCGGACAACGCCAGCTTCTTCATGACGTCCAGGACCTCCCCGATCAGCTCCGGGTCCAGGGCGGACGTCGGCTCGTCGAAGAGAATGACCTTGGGGTCCATGGCCATGGCCCGGGCGATGGCCACCCTCTGCTGCTGTCCCCCGGACAGCTCTCCGGGGTAGGCGTCGGCCTTGTCCTTCAGGCCGACCTTCTCCAGGGCGATCATCGCCCTCTCCTCGGCCTCGGCCTTGGTCATCCTCTTGACCTTCATCAGGGCCAAGGCGATGTTGCGCTTGGCGGTGAGGTGCATGAAGAGGTTGAAGGACTGGAAGACCATGTTCATCTGGGTTCTAACCGCGTTTATATCGATGTCGCCAGCGCTGATGTCCTGCCCCTGGAATATGATCTTGCCGCTGTCCGGCGTGTTCAGGTGGTTCAGGCAGCGCAGCAGGGTGCTCTTGCCGCTTCCGGAGGGGCCGATGATGGTCACCACCTCCTGGGGCATGACCTTCATGGTTATGCCTTTGAGCACGTGGTTGTCGCCGAAGGACTTCTTGAGGTCGATCACTTCGAGTATCGGCTGGGTCATTTCTGATCACTCCCCATCATGCCCGGTATGGCGAACCGCTTCTCTACGTACCTCAGGATGCGGGAGGTGCTGAAGGTAAGCACGAAGTACAGAACCGCCACGAATAGCAGCACCGGTATGGACTGACCGGTGGTGGCGCTGATGAGCTTGCCCCGCAGGGTCAGCTCCAGGACACCTATGGTCATCACCAGGGAGGAGTCCTTGATCATGGTTATGAACTCGTTGGTGTAGGGCGGAAGGGCGTTCCGCAAGGCCTGGGGGATGACCACGTTGAACAACGCCTGGTTGTAGGTCATTCCCAGCGAACGGGCGGCCTCGATCTGCCCGACGGAGATGGACTGCACGCCGCCCCGGAATATCTCGGACTGGTACGCGGCGCTGTTTAGCGAAAGAGCGATGAGGCCGGCCACCAGGGGGCTGTCGATGTAGATGCCCAGCTGGGGAAGGCCCAGGTAGATTAGGAATATCTGGATGAGGAGAGGCGTGCCGCGGAAAGCTTCCACGTACACGGTGGAGGCGCCGTAGACAAGCGGGTTGCGCGATATGCGGCACATGCCGATCAGGATGCCGCCGATGAACCCCAGGGAGATGGAGACGATCGATATGAGGAGGGTCGTCTGCAACCCTTTCATGAATATCGGGAAGTACTCGGGTATTATCGTCCAATCAATGGTCATTACCATTTTGCGGCACCTGTTCCCTCGGTTGAAGAAAGTTTAAGGAAAGGGGTTTGGTCGGCACTCTCAGATCAGCCACTTGTTCAGGATCTCGTCCAGGGTCCCGTCGGAGATCATCTCGGCGACGGCCGCGTCGATGGCC
>JAKPZB010000151.1 GCA_029560215.1 Methanobacteriota archaeon
ACGAACTCTATGCTGAGCGGGATACCCTTCCGGGCGTTGGACCGGGCGATCATTCCCGCCTCCACCCACGCGGCCGTCAGCACCGCCGATGGCGTAAGGCAGTTGGCGCTCATGTCCGACCTGACGAACTCCTGGAAGACCCTGCTCTCCAACTTGTCGGTCAGGTCGATCATGGACAGCGGGCTCAGTCCGTTCAGGAACCTCTCCACCTTGGGGCAGGTGCTGGTGGCCTTCACCTCGAAATCGCCATCATCTGTCATGCTCACTTCGATGTTCGAAATGTTGTCGCAGGGGAACATGTGATATCGGACCTTGGATGTCAATTGTCCACGCTCCTATTATCTAGGATGCAGCGCTCCAAATACATATAAACAATTTCAAATAATTATTAAAAAGCAAAAAGGTTGGCCAATCTCACATCCAGACCTCAGCTTTTCAAATTCCTATCGATCGCCGAGGAGAGGTTCGGCGCCTTGGTGATGCTTTTCCCTTTCCCATCCCTCAGGTGGCCATGGGACAGCGCCACCCGTCCCTCGGTAAGCATCTTTATCGTCTCCATGAGCAGCGGTACCTCCCGGCTCCGCTGTCTTTCCCGAAGCGCCGAGGCCAGTTCCTCCTTCCCCGCGAACCTTCTCCTCAGGTCGTCTATCGGGAACTCGTCGTAGGCCACGGTCGCCCCCCGGTCCAGCTCCGGCGTGCAGACGTGCACCATGGAGCCGTACGTCTCGTCGTCGCTGTCCGCCACCCGACGCACGATCTCCTCCCAGGTGCCTTGATAGGTCCCAGGCAGAGCGGGGTGCAGATTGATGATGTCGTACTTCGAACAGGTCTCAGGGTCCAGGATCAGCATGTATCCGGCCAATACCCCAAAGTCCATGGGGTGCTGGGAGATCATGTCACGCATGGCCTTTCCATACTCCTTGCGCCAAGTTACGAGGTCCTTCGCTTTCAGGTCGTTCCGGAAGCCGTCCGAGGGTAGAATGATGACCGGCACTTCATCCTCCTCGGCCATGGCGATGAGCTTGGCGCGGTGCTGGTTGCCTTTTACCTCTCGATTCATGAACACGAACGAGATCTCGGCGTCGATCTCCCCGTTCCTGATCTTGGACCTCGCGGTGCTGAACAGCCCGAGGGAACCAGGTCCTCGTCCGGTGGTGAACCAGCCTATGCGCTTCATTTCCAACCCTCAATCCCTTGCTAGGACATATTAATTCGTGCCGGAATGCTCAGAAACGGTCCAGGGTGCCCTTGCTCCTGGCCAGATACTCGAACCAGCGGAACATCAGGTATCCGGCGATCATCACCGCGAAGCCGACCAGCAGCTCTGCCCCGAGCAGTCCTGACAGTTCTCCCAGCGAAGCCCCTTCCACGGCCATCCTGGCCGCCTCGGTCCCATAGGTCATGGGTATGGCGTAGGAGAAAGGCTGCATCCATCCCGGGAGGTACGACACCGGGAAGTTGACCCCGCACAGCAGCAGTCCGATGAACAGGAAGATGTTGGCGATGATCATGGACGTGCGCAGGAACAGGCCGAGCGAGCTGAGCATCAGTCCAAAGCCGGTCATGGCGAAGGTGGTGATCAATATCACCATCGCCAGTCCCAGGTAGTTGGCCTGGGAGAAGTCCACGTTGAAGATGAGGGCGGCGTACATGAAGGCGATGGTCACCGTCGCCAGCCCGTTGGCGATCTGGAAGACGGCACGCCCAACGAACACGGAGAAGCGGTTGGCCGGAGACACCAGCAGGTTCTCGATGGTCCCCTGGTTCTTCTCCTCGCCGGTTATATTGCACACCGCGAAGACGCTTACGTATGCCAACGACTGGAGCGCGTTCCCGATGGCCACGAACTCGATGGTCACCTCGGAGTTGTTGACGAACTTGGCCACGTAAACGAAGAAGGCGATCTGGAACAGAGACATGCCGAAGAGCTGCATTATCCACATGGCCGGGTTCAGCCAGGCGAAGAGCGCCCTTTTGGCCAGCACCGCCGAGCTCCAGAAGACACGCAGAGGATTGTTGACGTTTTCGGACATCTCAGTACCTCATGAGGTTGGCGGTCTTGCGCGCCCGATGGTCCACGGCCTTGTAGAGCCAGATGGAGATGGTCACATAGAACAGTGCCAGGATCGACATGTAGAGGATGTCCCCCCAGTACCCGGCGGCGAAGCCGTCGGCGTATGCGGGAAGGGCGGCGTACCTGATCGCGTCGATGCCCCAGGTCGGGGCGAGACTGTAGGACAGAGGATGCGTCCAGTAGGGAAGCAGGAATATCGGGAACATGCTTCCAGTACCGACGTAGATGGGGAACTCCAGGCCGTTGGTCAGCACCTGGGCGGAACGGGTGAGCACGAAGGCGGCGCTGAACAGCATGCCCAATGCCGCCAGGGATAAGAGCGTCAGAACGAAGGCCAGCATGAACAGCCAGAAATCGGCCACCTCCAACGGGGTCTGGAATATTATCATCGCAGCCACCAGCACGAAGAGGCCGTTGACTATGCCCACGAAAGCGTTCCAGATGGTCCGACCACCGATGATCCAGATGAGCGGGCTGGGAGCTGAGAAGATGGCATCCACCGTCCCCCACCAGCGGTCGGACTGAATGGAGAAACCGGAGGCATACAGAGTGTTCCCCCACATGCCCATCATGCCTCCGCCCAGCACCGCGTAGAGCACCGCCTCCGGGCTCGGTTCGCGGTAAAGCATGAGCACCACCATGGCCAGGACGAAGGGGGCGATGATGTTGGGGATAAGCCACTGTGGTTCGGCCAGGAACATCGCCGCCTGGTGACGGAACGAGGCCACCGTGGCCCGGAGCCTAGGCATCTTCCCTCACCAGCCAGAGGTAGGCGTCCTCCAAGGTGGGCTCCTTCACCTTCATCCCGATGACCTTGCGGTCCTCCAGGAGGTGGGTGACCTTGGGCAATAACGAAACGGGATCCCCGACCTGCACCCGCATGGTCTGCTTGTCCTCGTTCATATTGGCGGTGACCGTGCGAACGCCGTCCAGGGCCTTCAAGGAATCCAGGTCCTTCTCGGTGATCCCGAACCCCTCGACCTCGATGACCGAGGTGTCCTTTACCAGGGACTTCAATCCCTTGGGGGTGTCCAGGGCCACAATCTTGCCCCGCGCGATGACGCCTATGCGGTCGCAGAGCTCGTCAGCCTCGTACATGTAATGGGTGGTGAGCAGGATGGTTTTCCCTTCCGCCACCAGCTCCTTGGTCATGTCCCTGGCGTCCCTGGCCGCCTCCGGGTCCAGGCCGATGGTCAGCTCGTCCATGAATATCAGCTCGGGGTCGTGGATGATGCCCTTGGCTATGTGCAGCCTCTGCTTCATTCCACGAGAGTAATCCTCCACCCGGGTGTCCGCCTTGTCCAGGAGATTGACCCTTTCCAGGACCTCCTCGATCCGCTTGTCCCTGATGGACATCGGCACGCCATAGATGTCAGCGAAGTAACGGAGGTTCTGCCTGGCGGTGACACGATAGTAGAGACCGCGCTCCCCGCCCAGGATCAGCCCAATGCGCTTGCGCACCTCCATCGATTCCTTCACCACGTCGTGGCCGAGGATCTTCACGC
>JAKPZB010000010.1 GCA_029560215.1 Methanobacteriota archaeon
CCGGTGAGGTTGTGCTGCACCATTATCTTGAGGACCTCCTGGCGGGAGCCCGGGACCTGGGCCACTATCGGATTGGACGTCATCACGTCCCCGACGGTGGCCATCTAGTTTTCCTCCCCCGGGGACCTTACCACGAGAACGGGGCATTTGGCGAAGCGCACCACGCGCTCGGCCACGCTGCCCAGGAGCAACTTGGAGAAACCGGTCCTTCCGAGGGTGCCCATGACCACCAGGTCGTGCTCCGCGGACAGATCGACTATCTTGCGGGAGGGGGAGCCTTCCTCGATGCGGGTGGTTACCTTGACGCCCAGCGCCTCAGCCTCCTTCTTGACGAACTCCATGGCCTCCTCGCCCTCCTTCTCCAGGAGCGTGTACACGCTCACGATGGTGGAATCCATCGGGAAATTGATGAAGGATGTCTGGTCCACCACGTACAACGCGGTCACCTCTGCCCCGACCGCCTTGGCGATCTCCAATCCTTTTCTCACGGCGGCCTTGGTGTATTCGCTCCCGTCGGTCGGGATCAGTATCTTCTTGAACAGAACCATCCTATCATCTCCAGCAATTCTTACCTATGCATACGAGCTCAGGCGCGTCAGTGGCGCTGCGCAACACGAGGTCGGAGACGGGGTCCCCGCCTCGCTGCCTGAGCACCATCAGCTCGCAGCGTGCTCCCGGTTCTATACTAAACGGTTCCTGGCGATTTAATAATTTTCTTCCGTTCATGGCCATGTCCAGAGCTTCCCTCACTCCGTTCCGGCCCTGCGAACGCAGCACCCGGGCGGTCGCCTCCATCTCAGCCAGCATGTCTGGCAGGCAGATCATGGCGTTGTCCGTTCCCAAGGCGACGGTGAGTCCGTTCTCCAGCATCCTTGCCAGGGGAGGCGTCTTCCCGAAGTACAGGTTCGAGCGGGGGCAGGCGACCACGGGGACGCCGGCCTGCGCCACCTTGCTCATGTCTTCATCCGTCGCCTCGGTCATATGCACGATGTAGGACGGCTTCAGGTCCAGCACCTTCTCGATGTCCTCCCGGACACGCTCGGAGGCGTGTATGGCGAAGGGTTTTCCTTGTTCGTGCACCTCTTTGGCCAACTTCTGCAGTTCGGAAGCATCCCAATCGGATATGGATGATACGGCGATCCCGTCGGCCACCTTCAGCAGTCTCCTGGTGCCGGAACGGCAGAACTCCAGCAGCTTCGGCCGGCCCATGATGATGGGGTCCGCACCTTCGCTGTCCAAACGGCGCAGGTACTCCGAACCATCATAACCGCCCTCGCGGAAATCCAGGAACTGCGAGACACCGCGCCGGGCCATGAAGCGCTTCATGGTCAGCATGCCCCGCATGAGCTCCTCCGGCGACGCTTGTTCCAGAACGCGGTGCTTGAGCCCCTTCGGCGGAGCCACCAGCTCCTCCAGGCTCATGGACGGGTCGACCGGAACGATGTAATCGGCGATGTGGGTGTGACCGTTGACGAATGTCGGAACGATGAGGCCGCGGGCGTAGGCGCTGCCCTTCTTTCCCCGGCCGATCTCGGCTATCACCCCGTCCTCGATGCCCACGTGACCCGGGAAGAAGCCGTTCTGGCCTAGCACCAGGCCGGAGAGATATCGCATGTTTTCTTTATCGACCTGACGATATATCAACCGCATGGTGGTAAAGACCAAATTGTCGTTCCCCTTACCGCGAAAGGAAGTGCGACCGTGAACGACCTGCTGGCCCTGGCGTTGCTGATGTTCCTGGCGGTCAGCGCCCAGCTGGTCGCCTCCCGCTTCGGGCTGTCAGCGGCGATATTCGAGATACTGCTGGGGCTGGCGGTCGGACAGGCGCTCGGCCTGCGTTCCGCGGAGATCGAATGGTTCTCCTTCCTGGCAGTGCTGGGCGGGATCGGTCTGACGTTCCTTGCGGGAACGGAGATGGAGGTGGAGCGGGTGCGAAAGCAATGGAAGAGCAGCCTGCCTCTGGCCTTGGCGTCCTTCCTTTCCATATTCACAACTCTGCCGCTGGCCCTGCACTATCTCGCCGGTTGGGCCTGGGACCCGTCCCTATTGGCCGGAATAGCTCTCTCCGAGACGTCCGTGGCCATCGTCTACGTGGTTCTGGTGGAAGGCGGTCGGGCCAGGACGGACGTCGGCTCGGTCATACTGGCCGCATGCTTCATCACCAACCTGATCGCCTCCATCGTCCTGGCGTTCCTGTTCGCGCCGCCGGGGATCGAGGCGCTCGCCCTGATCATCGCGGCGTTGCTGATAGTGCCTCTGGCCTATCGGTACATGGGAAGGCTGCTGGACCGTTTCAAGGGACGCCCGGGAGAACCGGAGGTGAAGCTGGTGCTGCTTCCGCTGCTGGTCCTGGCCGGCCTGGCCTCCGTCGCCGGCGTGGCCACGGTGCTTCCGGCGTATCTGCTGGGCTTCGCCATGTCCGGTTCCCTCAACGAAAGAAAGGAGGCCTGGTCCAAGGTCCGCACCGTCTTCCTGGGCTTCATGGTCTCCCTGTTCTTCCTGGCCGCCGGTTCCAACGTCTCCATGGAAGCGCTGCTGGCCGGGGCCCTGTTCATCATCGTGCTCGGTTTCGGCCGGGTGTTGCTCAAGATGCTGTTCGTCTTGCCCACGGTGAGCGCTCCGCTGCGCGGGGAACGGGTGTACATCGCGCTGCTGATGTCCACCTCCCTGACCTTCGGAATGGTCTTCCTGCAGTTCGGGTTCGAACAGGGGATCATCGGCACAACGCAATTCTCAATATTGGTGGGGACAATAATCATAGGGGCCTTGGCCCCGACTTTAGCGGCGCAGAGGTGGTTCGATCCATGGAGGGAAAGCAACTGAGATTGCTGGTGGCGGTGGACGGTTCGGTCCACGGCGAGAAGGCCTTGCGAAAGGCGGCGCTGCTCGCGCTGTCCGCCCCTTCTTACGAGATCGCGGTGGTCTGCGTCGTCGAGGTGAGGGAGTTCGCCTCCCTGATGGCCGAGGCGGACACCGAGGAGATGGAGGTCCAGGCGAAGAAGGTCCTGCAAGACTCCCTGGAGATATTGACCTCCGAAGGCGTCGTCGCCGTGACGCACCTCCTGCACGGTCCGCCGGTGACCAAGATCCTGGAGTTCGCAGAGACTTTCCATCCCGACCTCATCGTCACCGGGAGCAGGGGGATGGGAGCGGCCAAGGGAGCCCTGATCGGCAGCGTTTCATCATCCCTGTCCAAGCGAGCCAGCACCTCGGTCCTCATCGTTAGGTAGGATGCAATCCAGATTGAGCAAAGAATAAATACCCTAACTTTTCTTCCACCTTCCCATAGGTGCTTTACAATGGCTGTAAAGGTTAACGCGGACGAGTGTGTTGGTTGCGGACTTTGCGAGGATGCCTGCCCGAACGGGGCCATAGCCGTTGACGACGTCGCCGTCGTCGACGCCAAGAAGTGCACTGACTGTGGCACCTGCATCGACGAGTGCCCCAACAGCGCCTTGGCCAAGTAAGTTCCAGGTGGTCTCCGACCGCCGATCAAACCTCTTATTCCCACGTTTTCATTGTTTTCCGCCAGCGCCACGCTTCAAAATTTTTATGGCTCGCGGTCACGGAAGAGTGCCGGCAAGGTTCTTGACGATACGATATGCCGCCTTCTCCAGCTCCTCCGACATTCCTTCCCCGAAATCTGTATCTTTTGGCTCTATCAGCAGCAGGGCGATCTTCGCCCCGGTCAGAGTGAAAACGTACTCGCAGAAAACGCGCAGCGGAAGGGTGTGCGTGGAGATGCTGGCGGAGTTAACCACCTCCTCCACGTCGTATAGATGGGCGGTTCCCGGAGGGAGCCCGAGCAAGGCGGCGTCCACCAGCAGCACGTGCGACGGCGATATCTCGATAATCTCGTCCACGAAGCTCTCCGGCACCGTCTCGCACTCGATGAGGTGCACGTTCTTCGATACTTTGCCGGCCAGGTCCTGCGCGACCTTGACGCCGACGAAGTCGTCCCGGCGGATGCCGTTCCCTATTCCGGCCACGACCACTTTCCCCGCGCCCTTCAGCCAGGCCCGGAGCTCCTCCTCCAGCGAACTGGTCCGTTCCCGCACGCTATCACTCCTTTCGGACGACGATCATCAGCGGCTCAGTTGGCACAGCAGCTCCTTGCGGCGGTCGTAGACCTTGACCTCCAGAGGCATCTGCCCTATGGCGAAGTGCGTGGCGCAGCCGAAGCAGGGATCGTACGCCCGGAAGGCCATCTCCACTTTGTTGAGTATCGCTTCATCGACCTTCCCGTCGTGGATGAGCCCTTTCGCCGCGTCCCGCACGCTCATGCAGATGGACGGATAGTTGTTAGTGGTGGCCACGATCATGTTGACGCTCTTCATCAGCGCGTCCTGGTCCAGGTGGTAGTGGTGGATGAGGGTCCCTCGGGCCGCCTCCACGATGCCGACTCCCTCGCCCGGTATCCCCGGCTTGTTCCGGACGTCGGTAGAGGTGATCTCCGGGTCCGACGCCAGCTCCACCGCGTGCTCCGCGGCGTACAGCAGCTCGATCAGGCGGGCCCAGTGGAAGGCCAACGTGCCATGCACCGGTTTCCCGAGCAGGGAGAACATGGTCTGGTACTCCTGGTTGGCGAGAGGAGTGGCCATGCCGTCCGCCACGTTCAGCCTTCCCAGCGGCCCCACGCGGTACGCTCCGTTCTCCGGTCCGTCGACGAATCCCTTCCAGCCGACCTTGCGCAGGAACGGCAGCTTGGAGTACGTCCATTCCTCGGAACGCTCCTCGATGTGCTGCTTATAGTCCTTGGCATCGAACTTGGCGAACTCCTTTCCGGATGGATCGACGACCCGAATCTTTCCGTCATAGAAGTTGACGCGGTTCTGCGGATCGACCATGCCCATGTAGTACGTCCGCTGCGTGTACATCTCGCTCTTTATGAGCTCCACGTAAGCCGGATTTCCCAGCACGATGTCGTGGAACGTCCTCAGGGTGAACTGGGCGAAGTCCACCAGCGACCTGGACATATCCAATATGGCCTTACGGGACTCCTCGCTCAACGGCTTGCTCATTCCGCCGGGGAGACCGCTCACCGGGTGCGTGGCCTTGCCGCCGATGATCTCGGTGATCTTCTGGCCGTACGCGCGGTGCTTAATCACTTCCTTGGCCACGTCCAGGCCGGCCTTCTCGATGACGCCCAGGATGTTCCTCTTTTCCGCAGGGGCGTCCGGTCCGACGATGAAGTCCGGTCCTCCCAGATAGTAGAAGTGCAGGGTGTGGTCGTAGCAGATGTATCCCATGTACTGCAGCTCGCGGAGCTTCTTGGCGGCGGACGGAGGGTCCACGTGGAACGCCGCGTCCAACGCCTTCACGGAGGCGTAATGGTGAGCGACGGGGCAGACGCCGCAGATGCGGGTCGTCAGCAGGGGCATCAGCTCCGCCGGGCGGCCTACGCAGAACTTCTCGAACCCTCTCAGCTCCGGTATCTTCAGGTAAGCGTTCTCCACCTCTCCCTTGTCGTCCAGGAAGATGGAGACACTTCCATGACCTTCTAACCGGGTGATGGGGTCAATGGTTATCTCCTTCCTCATTTCATCACCTTCCTTCTCAGGATGGACGCGGGCAGGCTGTACATGTAGAATATCCCGGCCGGGTCCTTGATCTGCGATATGAGCTCCAAGACCTCATCCTCCGTATACGTCCCCGGCTCCTTGTTCAAATTCAGGATCGAGGCCAGGGCGGTCATCATCCCCGTCCCGATGTCCGATTGATTGGGCGTCGCGCCGCCGCATCCGGTGCAGGGCATGTCCACCTTCAGGCACTGCGCCCCGCAGCCTCCGCGGGTGGCCATGCCCATGCATATGATCCCCTGCTCCATTAGGCATCGCTCCGGGTCGGGAACGATGTCGTAGACGCGGTGGATGGCGGTGATCTTCTTGTTCTCCCGCTTGCGCGGGCATTCCGCGCAGACGGCCGGCAGCGGCGCCAGAACCGAGCCCTTCGGCGGCAAATTTCCGGTCAATATGGCGTCCAAAGCTTTGTTGATCAGGTCCACCGGCGGCGGGCAACCGGGCAGATAGTAATCGACGTCCACGGTCTGGTCCAACGTTTTGACGGTATCGTAGAAGACCGGTATGTGAAGCGTCCCCTCCTTCACCTTGGATTCTGGCCTGGGAATATGGGAACCGCTCTTGCCGTCGCCTATCTCCTGGTAAACGTGACCCAATATCTCCTTCGAATCGTGCAGGTTGGCCAGACCGGGCACGGAGCCCTCGTAGGCGCAGGCTCCGAACGCCACCAGGACCTTGCTCTTGGCCCTCAGCAGCTTGGCCATGTGCTCCTGCTCCGAGTTGCGCACCGAGCCGTTGAAGAACGTGACGTCGACGTAGCCGTCCGGGAAGGCCTCCACGTCCTTGTACTTGATGTCCATGGCCACCGGCCAGAACACGATGTCCACGTGCTGCACCAGCTCCAGTATGCGTTCGTTGATGTCCAGGACCGCGATCTCGCAGCCCCCGCAGCTGGCCCCCCAGTAGAAGGCCGCCTTCAGCTTGCTCATTGGCCGGCCCCCTTTCCGTTCATCAGGTAATCGTGCATGGCCTTCGCCGCCCTCTTCCCGGCGCCCATGGCGCTTATCACCGTCGCGGCGCCGGTGGCCACGTCGCCGCCGGCGAACACCCCGGGCAGATTGGTCCGCCCGTCCTCGTCCACGATGATGGTTCCGTTCCGGGGATTGGTCCTCAGCCCTCCGGTGGTCCTCTGGATGATCGGGTTGGGGGTCTGGCCTATGGCCACGATGACCGTGTCGGTGTCCATGTCGAACTCCGAGCAGGCGATGGGCGTGACGCTGCAGCGGCCCTTCTCGTCCGGCTCGCCAAGTTCCATGTTGGTGCAGCGCATGGTCTTGACCCAGCCCTTGTCGTCCCCGAAGAACTCCACCGGGGCGTTGAGGAAGTTGCATATCAGCCCCTCCTCCTCGGCGTTCTCGATCTCCTCCCGGCGGGCTGGAAGCTCGTTCCGCGAACGCCGGTAGTTCAGGCATACCTTCGCGCCCAGCCTCATGGAGATGCGGGCGCAGTCCATGGCCACGTTTCCGCCGCCGATGACCACCACGTGCTTTCCGATGCGTATCGGCGTATCCGATTCGGGGAAGTTGTAGGCCTTCATCAGGTTCACCCGGATCAGGAACTCGTTGGCCGAATAGATGCCTCCCAGGTTCTCTCCGGGGCAGCCGGTCCACTGCGGGAGCCCAGCCCCGCTACCGATGTAGACGGCGTCGTATCCCTGCTCCAGCAATTCGGGTATGGTGTGTATACGTCCGATGAGGTTCCCCAGACGCAGTTCCACGCCCAGGCTCTGAACGTACTCGATCTCCTTCTGCACGATCTCCTTGGGCAGACGGAACTCGGGGATGCCGTACATCAGCACCCCGCCGGCCACGTGCAGCGCCTCGAACAAAGTCACCTCATGACCGAGCTTGGCCAGGTCCGAGGCGGCGGTAAGTCCGGAGGGACCGGCGCCGACGATGGCCACCTTCTTGCCGGTGGAGGCGGGTCGCTCCGGCCTCTTCATGCCGCGCTCCCTCTCCCAGTCGGCCAGGAACCTCTCCAGGCGGCCGATGTTGACCGGGTCGCCCTTCTTCCCGCGGATGCAGTTCTTCTGGCACTGCTGCTCCTGCGGGCATACCCGGCCGCACACGGCGGGCAGGGCGTTCTTGGATTTGATGATCGATATTCCCTCGTCGTACTTCCCCTGGGTGATCATGTCGATGAACTGCGGTATCGGCACTTCCACCGGGCAGCCCTTCTGGCACTGGGGGTTCTTGCACTTCAGGCAGCGGGCCGCCTCGGCCAACGCCATCTCTTCGGTGTAGCCGAGAGCCACCTCCTCGAAGTTCTTCACCCGGTCCTCGGGCTCCTGGCGGGGCATCGGGATGTCCTCGTCCAGGGCTTTGTCGTTGCGCTTCCGGCGGGGCTCATCTCCTTCCACAGCGGCACCCCCCTTCGTGCTCGCGCTCCCAGAGCAACGAGCTTAAACGTTCTTCGGGCAGCATGCTGCGCTGCCGTTTGATCAGCTCGTCGAAGTTGGTCTTATGGCCGTCGAACTCCGGGCCGTCCACGCAGCCGAAGAGCATCTTCTCGCCCACGGTCACCCGGCAGACCCCGCACATGCCCATACCGTCGATCATGATCGGCGTCAGGGATACTATGGTAGGGATGCCGAACGGCTTGGTCAGCTCGCTGACCTTCTTCATCATGACCACCGGTCCGATGACGGTGCAGCGGTCGAACTTCTCTTTGGCCAGGATGTCTTTCAGAAAGTCCAGCCCTTTCTCTCCCACGGTCCCATCGTCCGAGGCCACGTAGACGCGGTCGCTGTACCTCTCCGCCTCGGCCTTCTTGAAAAGGAACTCCTCGCTTCTACAGGCCAGCACGGTGACGACCTCGTTGCCGGCCTCCTTCAGCGCCTTGGCCTGCAGCAAGGCCGGAGCGATCATAATGCTGCCGCCCACGCACAGCACCCTGCCATACTTCCTGATCTCGGACGGGTTCCCTAGCGGCCCGGTGACGTTGAACAGCTCCTGGCCCTCGTTGAACGTTCCCAGCTCCTTGGTGGTCTTGCCGACCTCGTGGAAGGCGAAGGACACGGTTCCTTTGGAGCGGTCGTAGGCGCATATGCTGAGCGGCACCCTCTCGCCTCCCGCCTTCGGTATGACGATGAGGAACTGCCCCGCCTGGGCCTTGGCCGCCACCTCCGGCGCCTCCACCGTGAGCAGGGTGTGCTTGTGGGCCAATCTTTCCTTGGAGACTATGCGGTACATTCAGCCCACGCTCCTTTGGCGATCCTCGGAAGGCATCTCCGAGATGCGGTCGCAGAACGCCTCGAAGATGGAATTGAAATCGCCCGCGCACCTGGGCGAGAGCTCATGGATCTCGAAGCGGTCCGCGAGTCCGAACTTCTTCAGGGCTCCCTGGAGCACCTCCAGCTGCCGAACGGCGTTGTCCCCGCCCTGCTGGAGCTTGCAATCCTCGTTCCCGCATACCACGGCCATCACCCCGTCGAAGCCGTTCCGCAGGGCGTTGACCACATGGGCCGGGTCAAGTCCTTTGAAGCAGGGCACCTCCAGCAGCATGGCGTTGCGTCCGCGCAGCATCTTCTCCGGATCGTCCAGAGCGGAGAACTCCGACCACTGGCAGCTGAACACCAGTATCGACGGCCGCCTGTCCCTCTGGCGCATGCGGGCCGCCGCCTCCTCGTAGGAACGCAGCACGGAGTAGAATTCGTATCCCTTGACCTGTATGGCGTGGTGCGGGCAGACCATCTGGCACGCTCCGCATCCGACGCATTTGTCCTGGTCCACCCGGGGCGAGGAGATCGGATCGGCGCTGATCGCTCCGTACGGGCAGACGAAAACGCACTTGTCGCATCCCACGCAGTCATGGTTGATCCAGACCGCCTTCCGGGAGTACTTCACCACTCGCAGGGCGTCCTGCGGGTAACCGAACTGCCCGAGCACCGCCTGGCCCAGCAGGAGCCGCCTGGTCTCGATGCGGGTGCCTTCCTTCATCCGGCAGAAGCCGTCCTGGCACTGGATGGAGATGATGTTCCTTATCCCCGAGGATAGGGCCTTGAACATGAAGTCGGTGGGGACGCGTCCGGCGCAGGGTATTCTCAGGGGAAGGTAGTCCTTGGCGTCCAGACCGTGATCGGCCAGGATATCCTCCACCTCTCCGCTGCTGGGCGAGTTGCCGCGGCACATCATCACCAGGGTCTTGGCGGAAGGGCTGGCCGCGCGGACGTAATCCAGCAGTCCGTCGTAATCGTAGTAGGCCATCTCAATGGCCGAGGCCGGGCAGGCGCTATAGCAGATTCCGCAGACCTGGCACTTCTGGGTGTCTATCTCGATGCGCCCGTCCTCGCGCTCTCGAATGGACTCGAAAGGACAGAGGGAGTAGCACACCTTGCAGCGGCTGCAAAGGTCCTGGTTTATCTCAACGGCGGCGAGGCAATTATCCTTCATCAATGATCACCCGGCGATCCCCAGTTCATATCGGGGCGGTCATCGAACCGCCTTCATCCAGGGACCTTGATGGTTCACGTCCACGACGTCCCTGATTGGATAATGGCCTTATTATTTAATGCATATGCTCGATAGTTCGTAAGCTGAACATTTCCTCGGCCCGAATGCCGGTTTCATCGGGAAAATCCGGCAAATGTACAGTTTTTCTCATAATTCTAGACGAATATCACAATTTACCCCCGCCGCCGTCGATTTGCGCAACACAGATTAAATAAGACGACCTCGTTCGCCAAACCCGTCGTCAAGGATAGGACGTTCCACAGGAGTGCCGTTGTCATGCTGACCAAGGATCTGATGGAAAAGATCGTAGCCAAGAACCCTGGGGAGAAGGAGTTCCACCAGGCCGTGAACGAGGTGTTCGAATCGCTGGAACCGGTGCTGAAACAGCACCCCGAATATCTGAAGGCCAAGATATTGGAGAGGATGGTCGAACCGGACCGGCAGGTCATGTTCCGGGTGACCTGGATGGACGACAGGGGCGAGGTCCAGGTCAACCGCGGCTACCGCGTTCAGTTCAACAGCGCCATCGGCCCCTACAAGGGCGGGATACGCTTCCATCCCTCGGTGAACCTGGGCATCCTCAAGTTCCTGGGGTTCGAGCAGGTGTTCAAGAACGCTCTCACCGGGCTGCCGATGGGCGGCGCCAAGGGCGGTGCCGACTTCGATCCCAAGGGAAAGAGCGACGCGGAGATCATGCGCTTCTGCCAGAGCTTCATGAACGAGCTGTACCGGCACATAGGCCCGAACACCGACGTTCCCGCCGGCGATATCGGCGTGGGCGGCCGGGAGATCGGCTACATGTTCGGCCAGTACAAGAAGATCGTCAACCGCTTCGAGGCCGTCCTCACCGGCAAGGGAATCAACTGGGGCGGTTCGCTCGTGAGGCCGGAAGCGACCGGCTACGGGTGCGCCTACTTCTGCAATGAGATGCTGAAGACCAAGGGCACCAACTTCGAAGGGAAGACCGTGGCCATCTCCGGCTCCGGGAACGTGGCCCAGTACGCGGTGCAGAAGGTCACCCAGCTCGGCGGCAAGGCGGTCACCCTGTCCGATTCTGACGGCAGCATCTACGATCCCTCCGGAATAGACGCGGAGAAGTGGAAGTACGTAATGGAACTGAAGAACGTCAAGCGCGGCCGCATCAGCGAGTACGCCGCGAAGTACGGGTGCGAATACTGGGCCAACGAGCGCCCGTGGAAGGCCAAGTGTGATATCGCCATGCCCTGCGCCACCCAGAACGAGCTGGACAAGAACGACGCCAAGGCGCTCCTGGACAACGGCGTGATGGCCGTTTCCGAAGGGGCCAACATGCCTTCCACCCCGGAAGCGGTGGAGATGTTCATCGCCAACGGAGTGCTGTTCGCCCCGGGCAAGGCGGCCAACGCCGGAGGCGTGGCCACCTCCGGACTGGAGATGTGCCAGAACCACATCGGCATCTCCTGGTCGGCGGAGGAGGTCGACCGCCAGCTGCACCAGATCATGGTCAACATCCACAAGAACGCCGCGGACTCGGCGCGCAAGTACGGCAGTCCCGGCAATTACGTGGTCGGCGCCAACATCACCGGCTTCGTCAAGGTCGCCAGCTCCATGATGGACCAGGGCCTGATCTGAAACCCTTAAAAGACCCGGCCGAGGCCGGGTCGGTCCTCCTATTTTTCAACCCATCAGCCTTATAGTTCCATTCATCCCTCCCACCTCTGCTCGGTGAGGACCATGAAGATACTAGCCATCAACGGAAACCCCCGCAAGGACGGCAACACCGCCAAGCTGCTTAAGGAGATCACCAAGGACCACGTCGACGTGGACCTGGACAGCTTCGACCTGAACGATCTGAGGATCAGGGACTGCCAGGCCTGCTACTTCTGCAAGAAGAACGACGCCTGCGCCATCAAGGACGACATGCAGCGGCTCTACAGGAAGCTCCGGGAGGCCGACGCCATGGTTCTCGGCTCGCCGGTCTACTTCGGGGTGGAGAACGCCAACACCCGGGCCTTCATCGACCGTCTCTACGCGTTGCTGGCCTTCGGCGACGGCCCCGGAAAGTACGTCCCCCGGCTGAAGGGCGACAAACTGGCCATCTCCTTCGTCTGCTGCGGCGCCGGCAAGGGCAAGGAGGTCTACGCCAACATCAAGGACCGCCAGTTCGCCATGTGGGCCAATCTGGGCTTCAAGGAGGTCCGCACCTACGTGATCGCCGGCGCCTCGCCCCAGGGCAACGTCCTGGAGCTGGTGGACGCCCAGAACATGGTCAGGGAATGCCAGGAGCTGCTGGACCGGTGACCAGCTTGCGGGCGTTCGTGGCGGTCGAGGTGGCATGCGGACCCGCGCTCCAGGAGGCCCTGGCCGAGCTCAAGGCCTACGGGAAGGCGCTCAAACCCGTCTCCCCGGCCAACGTGCACATCACCCTCAAGTTCCTGGGGGAGATCTACGAGAGGACCGTGCCCGACATCGAGAAGGTGATGCGCACCGCGGTACAGGGCGTTCCTCCCTTCGACCTGCACCTGGTGGACGTAGGGGTCTTTCCCAACGAGAGAAATCCGCGGGTGGTCTGGGTCGGATTGGATAGCACCGAACCGCTCACGAAGATGGCCGCGGCGCTCGAGGAGGGCTGCGAGCCTTTGGGTTTCCCCAGGGAAAGGAGGCCGTTCAGCCCCCATCTGACTCTGGCCCGTGTAAGGGAGGGATTCCGACCCGACGTGAGCGAATTCCTGCGAAAGCACCAAGGTCAGGACCTCGGCTCCTTCAAGGTCGAACGGATAAAGCTGAAGAAGAGCGTGCTGACCCCGGCGGGGCCGATCTACTCCGACGTCCTGGCGGTCGAACTTTAACGGCCGACCCCTTCGAACAGGGAGAACTCGGTGGTCTTCAGCAGGTCCTGCGGCAGGTGGTCCTTGACGTAGTCGATGCTGTAGTTGCCGGCCCGGAAGTCCGGGTTCCGCACTACCAGACGGTGGTACGGTATCGTCGTCTTGATCCCGGTGACGGTGTAGCGGTCCAGGGCGTCCTGCGCCCGGTTGAGGACCTCGTTCCTGGTCCGGCCGGAGATGATCAGCTTGGCCAGCAGGTTGTCGAACTCCGTCGGAACGACGTAACCCTCGTAGGCGTGCGAGTCCACCCGAACGTGGTCCCCCGCCGGCTCCATGTACTTCTCTATGCGCCCGGGCGCCGGGAAGAAGTTGTTGAACGGATTCTCCGCATTGATCCTGAACTCCATGGCGTGGCCTTTCGGCCTGACCTCGGACAGAACGTCCTCCACCGGCACGTCGGAACCGATCTTCAGCTGCATCTCCACCAGGTCCAGCCCGGTGACCAGCTCGGTTATCGGGTGCTCCACCTGAATTCGGGTGTTCGCTTCCAGGAAGAACAGGTCCCCCTCGGCGGACATCAGGAACTCGAACGTGCCCAGCGAGGTGTATCCGGCGCGCTTTACCGCGGCGATGCACAGCTCGGACATCCTCTCACGGAGCTCGGGGGACACCGCGCAGGACGGCGTCTCCTCGATGATCTTCTGGTGCCGGCGCTGCACGGAGCATTCCCTCTCGCCCAAACAGTAGGCGTTGCCTCGGGAATCGCCCACCACCTGGAACTCGATGTGCCTGGCCTTCAGCAGAGCCCGCTCCAGATAGATGGTGGGGTTCTTGAAGGCCTTGTCGGCCTCGTTCTTCGCGGAGGTCAGGGCGTTCTCCATCTCCGAGTCGTTGTGGACCAGCCGCATTCCCCGCCCGCCGCCTCCTCCAGAGGCCTTGAGCAATATCGGGTAACCTATCTTGTTGGCCTGCTCGATCGCCTCGTCGGAGGTTTCCAGAGGGTCCAGGGTCCCGGGCATGATGGGCACGCCGACCTTGGACATGAACTCTCTCGCGGACAATTTGGAACCCAGGAGCTTCATGGCCCGCGGGGAGGGACCGAGGAAGGCTATCCCCTCCTCCTCGCAGCGCTCGGAGAACTCCGGCTTCTCGGAAAGGAATCCGTAGCCCGGGTGGATCGCATCCACCTTCATGCGGTTGGCCACGTCGATTATGGCGTCTATGTCCAGGTATCCGATGCTGTTCTCGTCGGTGTGCAGCTCAACGCTCTTGTCCGCCAACGACACGTGCTTGCAGTGCTTGTCCGAGGGGGTGTAGATGCCTACGGTCGGCACACCCATCCTCTTGCAGGTGTTGATCACCCGTATGGCGATCTCCCCTCTGTTCGCTATCAGCACCCTCTTGAACATCTTGAGACCTCAGGCGCCATGGCTCCGCATGCGACTGCGTGGCAGGGAATGTAACATGTTTTTATAATAATTTCGATTAGCTTTATCAATAATTTCTTTTGATTTCGGACGGAATATTCGTTTTCTGATAAGAATCAAGAATAATATTGGTAAAAATCGTTTTTCGGTTGACGATTGCGGTCCGCTAGTTAGCCTCACTGTAAGCGAGGAGGCCTAGACGCCCCTAGGCTTTCCCAATTTCGGAGATACAATGAGGTTCTCAAAGAAACGAATGGGCGGGGACAGGGACGGCGGCATCGAGGGACTGCCGCTGCAGCTGATGATAATGGTGATCGTGGCCGGCCTCGGCACGGCGGTTCTGGTCGGATGGATGGGCGGGCTGTCCGCGCCGGAGGCGATAGCGTCGGTGAACGGCAACCCGACCGAGATACTTCTCACGGACGGGGACGGCGACGGGACCTTCGAGAACGATGACGTCACTCTCACCATAATCGTGCGCGACCAGAACGGCGACCCGGTGGAAGGCGCTTCGGTCGTTCTCGACGGATGCGAAGTGCGCAACTCCGACGGCTCCCTGGTGTATGGAAACACCGGAACGGACGGCAAGGTGACGTTCGATGGATTGAGCGTATCGCACTACGGCGACGGCATAGGGTTCATCACGGTCACCGTGGCCAAGGGCGGCATGGGAACGGACTCCTCCCTGCAGGTGCCAGTGATCTGCAGGTGATCCGGTGCGCGACGATAGGAGAGGGATCGAGGGGCTGCCGCTCCGGCTGATGCTGGTGGCCCTGCTTATCTCCCTCACCCTTCCCACCATGCTCTCCTTCTCTCGCTATGCCGCTGACAACATCGCCGAGGACAAGGCGGCCGAGCTGGCCGAGGAGATGGCGCTGACGATTGAGGAGATGTCGGCCGGCGGTCCCGGCAACGTGCGGTTCGTCAAGGTCCCGAGCGATCTTCCCGCCGGGATCACTTTCTGCATAGGCGGCGAGAACGGCACAGTCGATCGCTCCCGCATAACCTGGAACGTTGATGGGCGGGAAGGGGGGAGGTATCTGACCGGGGTGATGGTATTGACCGAGAGCGGAAAGCCGTTGACCATTTCGGCCGGCGATTCCATACGCCTGGAGTGCCCGTCCGGAACCCAGGGGATAGTGAAGGCGGCAATGACATGATGGAGTTCTTCCTCTCCAAGTTCTGGGCGTTCGTGGTATCAATGGTCATCATGGGCGCGCTGGTCCAGGCGATGCAGATCGACGCTCAATCCGACCGGGACGAGGCATTGAAGGACCTGGCCGATGAGCTCGAGGCGATGTTCAAGGAGTTCGCGGCCGCCGGTCCTGGATTGGAAACAACCATCGACCTCTGTCAGATCGTGCCGTCAACCGCCACCTTGACCATCTTCTCCGGCCACGCTTTGCTGGAGGAAGGAGGCCGGGAGGTCCGTTTCGAAATTCCCCTTTTCAAGATGTGCATGGGGAGGGGACAGGATGATACTATGGAGATGGAAAGGCTGGTCCTCGGGTCAACAGATATCTTGCTTCTGATCAACGAAGCTGAAGGATCGAGAATGACCGCGCTCAGTCAGTGAACCGGTCGGCCACGTACTTCACCGCGTCGATGAACGCGCGCACCTCTTCCTCGGTGTTATACAAGTAGAACGAGGCTCGGGCGCATCCCTCCATCCCACGCGACGAGAAGTAGGGGTGAACGCAGTGCATCCCCGAGCGGATCAGCACGGAGGCGATCTCGTCCAAGATCATGGCCACATCGTGCGGGAGCATGCCCTTCAGGTTGAAGGAGAATATCCCGCCCTTCCGTCGCGGATCGGCCGGACCGAGCATGGAAAGGTTCCGGACGCCCTCGAGCCCCCTCGTGGCCATGGCGTTCAGGCGCTGCTCGTATTCCGATATCTCATCCATTCCTACATCCCTGAGATACCGGACGGCCGTCCCGCTGCCTATGATGCCGGCGTAGTTCTGGAGCCCGGCCTCGAACCTCTCCGGTATCGGCAGAATCTCCGCCGAATCGTAAGTGGTGATGGCCACCCCGCCCCCGCCCGTCACCAGCGGCTCGACCTTTTCCAGGATCTCACGCTTCCCGTACAGGATGCCGGTGCCGGAAGGGCCGAGCATCTTGTGCATGGACCAGGCGTAGAAGTCCACATCGATGTCCGCAAGGTCCAGAGGGTTATGGGGGGCGTACTGGCATCCGTCGGCCATGACCATCGCGCCGTGGTCGTGCGCCAATTCTACCATCTCCTTCAGGGGTATGGTGCTCCCGTCCACATTGTTGGTGTGAACCACGCTCAGCAGCTTCACGCCCTTCTCCAGCTCCTCCTTCAAAGGTTCCAGGTTTCCCTGCTCCAGTTCAGAGAACGGAACGTATCCGCGGCGGATGCCCTTCTCCTTGGCCAGAAGCACCCAGGGAACGTGGTTGCTGTTGTGCTCCATGTCGGTCGTCACCACCCGGTCGCCCTTCTTCAGGTGGAGCCCCTTGGCCACGGTGTTCATGGACTCCGTGGAGCTCTTGGTGAATATGACGCATTCGGCGTCCTTGACGCCGACGAAGGAGGCGACATCCTCCCGCGCCTTGTCCAGACGGATCGATACCTCCGTGGCCAGGCGGTGCACGGAACGGCCCCCGCAGGCCGGGAAGTCGTAATAGTACTCGTTCATGGCCTCGACGACCTGGCGGGGGCGCAGGCTCTGGCACGCGCTGTCCAGATAGATCGGCGGCTTCTCCTGCTGATAGAGCGGGAAGTCCTTGCGCAGGCGTTCGATGTCCATTCCAGTCGACCTCGAAACGAGTTTAACGTTATTTAAGGTGTCGCAGCTACTGGACCTATCTATATTATTTTATTAATTATTGAGAGTCAATAATTTTATGAAATATCTTAATAACCAGTTTTAAATCAATAATTGTAGTAATAAATATCAAATAACGATAAATACTTTAAAAATCTCAATGACGAGGTACTTACAATGAGCGTTGATGCGATCGATGTCGCGGTCAATCCCATAGCCGCACTGGACAACATCTCTGCCACGTTCAGTACCATAGCCATGCTTAAAGCTCCTCTGACCGGAATTCCCGATCGTCAGATCAAGGTCAGGGGACTCGTAAGGACCCATCTGAAACAGATGGCCGATATCGATGAAGTGGAAATGGAGGGCTTCATTGATGGGATCACAGAACTGTTCTCCACCAGAATGACCGTTGAACGGTTGAAGGATTTTTCGAAAAAGATCGGGGAGATGGACCGACTGGGGAAGACCCTGGAAAGGATCCAAGACAATTATGCCAAGCTAAGCTCCGCCGAACGAATGCATTATAACTCCATAGCCTCCGAGGTGATGGTCAAGAATCTTGAGGAAATTGGGAACAAGATATCCCTGGAAGCCATCAGGACCGAGGACACTGAAAAGTTCAGGTATCTGCTGGTATCCCAGACCATCATCTACACCATCCTTGAACATCTGAAAAAGGCGGTAGGGGATATAAGCGCGATATCCGACGAATTAAAAGAGAAGCAGGTCAGTGACATCATCTCTTGGGCTTTATTCTCAGTTGTAAGAATCGAAGCTTTCCGAAGAGGCAAGATAGACCTGGAAGGCCTCAGGGACACATTGTCTTTGATAGTCGCTCACTCCACCCTCCAATATCCGTTCCCTCCTATCGCACTACCAGATGATGCGGTCCCCGAGGAGTGAAAATGGTCGATCATGCACCAGATTCGACCTTGGTTCTAGGCAGGATACTAGACGACCGGCACAGCGCAAGGTCAAGAGCGGTCCTCAACGAGATACCTAACTCGCGGATCCGCATCCTGTATGAGGTGTATCAAGAGGTCCAATCGGTGATCGAAAAGAAGGCCGAATTTGCATTAGCATATACGCAAAATGCTTACCTAGAGGTTGCCAAATCAAAAGGGATCGATCCAGCCAATCTTGGTTGGGATGATATGCCGGAGATATTGAGCAAAGCCAGAACACTGGCTCACGGTCGGAACGAGGGATTCTTCGATGGCATGGATGCTTTCATTGATTTTGTCCGACAGAACATGGCATACCGTCCTTACGATTCCCTTCGTTTGGCCTATCTCAACATCGTGATGACGAACAAGGAGAAGATCAGAACGACCTTTGGTGCGCAGAAGATTGAGCAGATTCTGGTTAGTGAAACAACCGTGGAGGAAGATGAAGTGCGCAACAATGTGGAATCCCTCATCCGAACAAATATTCCTTCTCTCGAAGGAAAAAAGAGGGAGCGAGATCTAAGGATAATATGCCAGCTTTTCGCATGTTCGAAGAGGGCTCACGAATCGACCTTTAATTTCATCATCATTGAAAAACAGATGAAATCGGAAATGCCATCGGTGCTCCCTCTGGTAACCGAAAAGCTCGGAGACCGGATCGGCCAGGTCACGGTTCAAAATGCGTAAAAAGTCTAGAGGGAGAGGTCACGCAGTCATCACGCGGTCGATGTACCTCTCCACCTCCCTCATAAGAGCTTCCGAGGCCTTTCCGCCTCCAAAGGCCATCCGGTAGTCCAGGAAGTGCCGGACCGCCTTCTTCTTGGCATCCGCCTTCCTTCCCGGGTGCTTCTTGAGATACTCCCGGACAGACTTCGCTAGCATCGCCTTTCCGTCCTCGGTTAACAAGTTTTGAACCCCCAGTTAGTTACTATGGTTCAGTCACTTATTAAGCATTGTCAGTCCATTCACCAAGAAGGTCCGGGTCGCAACCATGAACTTCCACTCTCAGGTGTGCCAGCCGACAGGGGTCCAGGGGATCATGATGGCCAGGCACATGAACGCCAACCATCGGGGGATGATGGAATGGGCCCTCGACCATCTGGAAGTTTCCAACTTCCGGGAGGTGCTGGACGCGGGCTGCGGCGGCGGAGGGCCGATGTCGCAGCTATCGCGCAAGGCTCCCAACGCCAAATTCACCGGCCTGGACCTCTCCCGGGACATGCTGCGCATGACCAGCAAGGTCAACGCCTCTATTTTCAAGGAAGGAAGGCTGCGCACCGTGCGAGGTTCGGTGTCCTCTCTGCCTTTCCGGAACGGATCGTTCGACACGGTGTTCGCCTGCGAGACCACCTACTTCTGGCCGGACCTGCAGGAGAACCTCAAGGAATGCCGCCGGGTGCTGACGGAGGGCGGACGTATGGTCATGGTGCAGGAGGCCTGGGACGCTCCGCAGTGGCGGGAACGCAACGAATACTGGCAGAAGGGTTTCAACATGAGGTTCTGCAGCCTCGAGGAGTACGAGGATATGCTGTTGCGGGCGGGTTTCACCGAGGTGGTCACGGTCACCGAGGAGGAGCGGGGCTGGTTCGTGATGGTCGCCGGGACAGAGGGAAATTAATATCCCCGTACGGCATGCGCTGAACGATGATATCTCTGAAGGTGGACCTGGCCGGGGTGGAGATGGAGAACCCCACCATGCTGGCCTCGGGCATCATGGGCGAGACCGGCGGTTCCTTGCTGGCCATGGCCAAAGGCGGCGCCGGCGCGTTGGTCACCAAGTCCATTGGCAGCGTTCCGCGGCAGGGCCACAAGAACCCCACCCTCGTTGAGCTGGAGTTCGGTTACATGAACGCCATGGGGCTGCCCAACCCGGGCATAGAGGCCTTCGGCGAGGAGATGTTCGAGGCCTCCAAGGCCGGGATCCCCATCGTCGGCAGCGTCTTCGGGTCGTCCGCGGAAGAGTTCGCCTCCCTGGCTAGACGAATGCAGGAGTATGGGGCGGAGGCGGTGGAGCTCAACCTGAGCTGCCCGCACGCCAAAGGTTACGGCATGGAGATGGGAATCGATCCGGACGTGGTCGCCAACATCATCAGGGAGGTCAAGAAGGCGGTGGTGGTCCCGGTGTTCGCCAAGCTCACCCCGAACACCCACCGGCTCATCGACGTGGCCAAGGCGGCCGAGGAGGCCGGCGCGGACGCGATAGTCGCGATAAACACCCTCAAGGCCATGAGGATCGACGTGGACGCCAGGATGCCCGTGCTCTCCAACCGCTACGGCGGTCTTTCCGGGCCCGCGGTCAGAGGGGTAGGCGTGAGATGCGTATACGAACTATACGAAGCGCTCAAGATACCGGTGATAGGCGTGGGCGGCATCGAGGACTGGCGCTCGGCCCTGGAGTACATGATGGCCGGCGCCGTGGCGGTCCAGATAGGAAGCGGCGTCGGACGGGTCGGACCGCAGGTCTTCGGGGACGTGTGCTCAGGAATATCCGCCTACATGGCCGACAACGGTTTCCGCGACATCACGCAGCTGGTGGGGGTAGCTCATGACTGAGAGGTTCATGGTCACCCAGGCCCCGGTGCTCATCGATTCCCGGACCGAGGAGGCGGACGGCGTGGTCACCCTGCGCTTCGACTGGGACGCTCCGGCGTCCCCTGGTCAGTTCATAATGGTCTGGATGCCCGGCGTGGACGAGGTGCCGATGTCCCTGTCGTACCTGGGCGATCACAAGGGGATAACCGTCAAGAACGTGGGCGAGGCGACCAAAGCCCTCACTTCCCTGCAGGTGGGGGACAGGATCATCGTCCGCGGTCCCTATGGGCGCGGTTATCACGTTCCCAAGGGAAAGATACTGGCGGTGGGCGGAGGCACCGGCATGGCCTCGCTGTTGCCGGCCATGGAACGGATAACCGCCACTAGCGTGGACACGGCCATCGGCGCGCGGACCGAGAAGGAGCTGCTCTTCGAGGAGCGTTCAAAGAAGACCTCCTCCAACGTCCGGGTCTCCACCGACGACGGCAGCAAGGGCTTCCACGGGAACGCGGTTCAGCTGGCCAAGGAGATGATGTCCGCCACGAAGTACGACATGGTCCTCGGCTGCGGCCCGGAGAAGATGCTGTTCTTCCTGCACAAGCTTTGCCTGGAGAACGGCATACCGTGCCAGATGTCCCTCGAAAGGTACATGAAGTGCGGCGGAGGGCTCTGCGGCTCCTGCGCCATCGACGGCAAGCGGGTATGCCGCGAGGGACCGGTGTTCACCGGCGAGGAACTGAAGGATATGAAGGAGTTCGGACGGCAACGCAGGGACGAGTGCGGTGGCCGGCTCAGGTTATGAGGACCGGTCGGATCACCGAAGCGACGATCTCGCGGAACTCCAGGTCGTTGACCCTCCCCTTCTTCTCCCCGATCCGCTTCACCAGGTCCAGTATCTCCGACAGCTGTTCGTCCGTGGCGATCAGGCCGATATCGTCCACCCTTTTCCGGATGTAGTTCAGCCCGGTATGCTTTCCCATGAGTATGCGGCGCTCGTTCCCCACCAGGCGGGGGTCGATGCTCTCGTAGGTGAGCGGACAGGCCAGCACGGCGGCCACGTGTATCCCCGATTCATGTGAGAAGGCGTTCTTGCCCACAAGGGGCTGGTTGACCGGTTTGGCCAGCCCGGAGAAGGATTCCACCATATCGGATATCTCCTTGAGCTTGGTGGTGTCGATGCCCAGGTCCTTTCCGTACATGAACTTCATGGCCGCCACGAACTGCTTCAGGGGAACGTTGCCGCAGCGCTCGCCTATTCCGTTGACCGTGGTAGTGACGACATCGGCCCCGACC
>JAKPZB010000106.1 GCA_029560215.1 Methanobacteriota archaeon
AGCGCCGTCCACCAGGGACTGGAACTTCTTGTTCTTCGGGAACGCTATGACATCCCGGATGCTCTCGCAGCCCAGGAGCATGGAGCACAGGCGGTCCATGCCCATGCCGATGCCGCCGTGCGGGGGAGCGCCGAACTCCAACGCCTCCAGGAAGAAGTCGAACTCCCTCTGGATGGTGGCCTCGTCCATTCCCAGGATGCCGAACATCTTGCGCTGCATCTCCGGATCGTGGTTCCTCAAGGAACCGGAGCCGATCTCGCTGCCGTCGAACACCAGGTCGTACGAATAGCCCATGCCCTTGGCGCATTCCTTTCCTTCGGGGATGACATCGCCCACCGGCCTCACGAAGGGGTGGTGGAAGGAGGTCAGCCCTCCGGTGGCGGGATCTTTCTGGAACAGTGGGCACGAGACGAGCCAAACGAACTGGTGGCCCTTTCCTTCCAGCAATCCAAGGTCCTTGGCCAGTTTCAGGCGCAGCTGTCCGCCGGCCTTGAGCACGTTCTCCCGCGGTCCGGCCAGGAACAGAAGCAGGTCCCCGAGCTGGGCGTCCTTGCGTTCGGCGATGGCCTGACGGACCTCCTCGGGGAAGTACTTCACGATGTTGGAGCTAAGACCCTCGGGGGTCATGCGCATCCAGGTGAGGCCGCCCATGCCCTGGGACTTGGCCCATTCGATGAGGCGGTCGACCTGCTTTCGGCCGACGGAACCGTCGGTGTCCTGCTCCTTTATCAAGGATGCTTTCAGGTTGATGCAGGTGACCATGCCGCCCTTGGCCAGGATATTTTGGAATATCTCGTAGGGAGCGTCCTTCACCAGGTCGGTGACCTCGTCCATCTCCAGCCCGAAGCGGACGTCCGGAGCGTCGGTGCCGTACTTGGCCAGGGCGTCCTTGAGGTCGATGCGCGGGAACGGCGTCTGCAGCACCTCGTTGAACATCTCCTTCCAGACGAAGGCGTACATGCCCTCCACCATGCTCAGGATGTCCTCCATCTCCACGAAGGACATCTCCATGTCGAGCTGGGTGAACTCCGGCTGACGGTCGGCCCGGCTGTCCTCGTCGCGGAAGCAGCGGGCGATCTGGAAGTAGCGCTCCACCCCGCCCACCATCAGCATCTGCTTGTAGAGCTGCGGCGACTGCGGCAGAGCGTAGAACTGCCCCGGCATGGTTCGCGACGGCACAAGGAAGTCCCTGGCCCCCTCGCGGCTGCTGCGGGTGAGCATCGGCGTCTCCACCTCGATGAAGCCTTGGGTTTCGAGATAACGGCGGGCGGAGGAGATCAGTTTGGAACGGAACCGAAGGTTGGCGTTCATCTCCTTCCGGCGGAGGTCCAGGTAACGATATTTCAGCCGGAGGTCCTCCCCGGGCAACATGGAGTTCTTCTGCTCGGCCACCTCGAACGGGATGGGCTTGGAGCGGCTTATGATCCTGGCGTCCTCGATGAGCAGTTCGATCTCTCCGGTGGGGTTGCGGGCGTCAGTGGTGCCCTCCACGCGGTCCCGGACGATCCCCGTGACGGTCACTACGAACTCGCGACCGATATTATTCAGAACGGTCTCCAACCGGTCCAAGTCCCCGCTGTTGGAGGCCTCAGGGTCGAACACCGCCTGGGTGCTCCCATGGGAGTCCGCTATGTCGTAGAACAGAACTCCTCCATGGTCCCTGTAGAACCTTACCCAACCGGCGAGGGTAGCTCTCTTGCCAAGGTCCCCTTTCGTCAGTTGTCCGCAATGGTGTGTCCTTAACATTTCCATTCCTCTGGTTGGATATGGTCGGTAAGCCGGAGTAACGTGGATGCCCTATTAAATTCTTATCCACTGTGGAAATGACAAAATGGCCATTTATGGCAATAAAAATGGAAATTATCGTTCAAATTGCCAAGTTATATAAAGGAAGGTGGACGGATTGCCCCCCTTCACTTCTGCTCCACCGGGCTGAAGTCCGGCAGGAAGTTGAAGGGGTCCTTTATCACGTTCAGTATGACGTAGGTGTTGGTCTTCTTGACGCCCTTGATGGTCAGCATCGATTTGACCACCTGGCTGAACTCCTCGCGGGACCGGCAGGCCACCCAGGCGATGGAATCGCATTCGCCCGTCACGTCGAGCACGGCCACCACGTTCTTCAGCTCCTTGATGCTCTGCTGGACCGTGATCAGGTCGCCCTCCACGTAGATGTGCACGATGGCCATGAACTCGTAGCCCAGCTTCATGTAGTCCACGTTGGCGCGGTAGCCGCGGATCACGTTGCGGCTCTCCATATTGCGCACGCGTTGGATCAGGGTGGTGGGATGTATGCCCAGCCTTTTCGCGATAGCTCTGGACGATCCCTGGCTGGATTTGCACAACTCCTCGATGATCCTCTTGTCCAATTCGTCGAGCATGGTGAACGCCTTGTTATCCGCTTCCAGAACGGTATCCTTAGATATATGTCTTTCAAAGCTATGAACCGAATGCGCAATTGTCTAATTCATTCCTTTATAAGCTCAGCGTGGACTATTTACAGGAAATAACCCATCCACCGGTCATGACCGTCAAGCTTTACGAGACCGACCCCTACCTCAGAGAGTTCACCGCCACCGTGACCAAGGCGGAGGGGGACTGGGTCGTTCTGGACCGGACCGCTTTCTATCCCGGAGGCGGAGGCCAGGAGCGGGACCGCGGTACGTTGAACGGGCGCGAGGTCACCGCCGTCAAGGGCAAGGATGAGATGTCTCATCAGGTCCCCGGTCACGGGCTGACGGTCGGTTCGCAGGTCAAGGGGGTGCTGGACTGGGAGAACCGATACGGTCTGATGAAGGCGCACACCGGCGAGCATCTGCTGTTCTCATCCCTGTCCAGACGCACCGATATGGAGCTGGTCAAGATATCCCTATCAAAAGAGAAGAAGGTGCTGATTGTGAAAGGGCACCTGGACTGGGACATGGTCAGGGACGCCGTGCACGAGGTTAACGACATAATCGCCGCCGGGGCGGAGGTCACCTGCCAGCATGTGGACCGCGAAAATATGGTCGAGGGCGGCCCGAGGGTGAAGCTGGACCGAATAGCCGACCGCATGGTCCGGGTGGTCAGCATCGGCGATCACGACAGCGCGGCCTGCGCCGGCGTGCACCTGAGGGACGCGAAGGAGATCGGCATGCTGCTGGTCAGCAAGTTCACCTCGGCCAAGCCCGCCGGGGACTGGGAGATTGAGTTCCTGGTGGGACCTGAAGCGGTGAGCGCAGCGGTGGACCACTCCGTCCGCTCTTTGATACTGGCCGAGCGGTTGGGTTCGCTGCCCCAGGACAGCCTCACCGCCTTCGACAACCGGGACCGGGAGCTGGTCAGGGCAAGGGAAGCCCTCAAAGCCTACGGGAGGCTGGCGCTTTCCTCCTTGCGCCCGGAACAGCTGAACGATAAAAAGTTCTTCTCCGGTTCCTTCGCCGGACTGGATCGCAAGATGGTCATGGAGAAAGCGAGCGAACTGGTGGCTGGCGGCGGTTCCGTCGCCGCGCTCGTCTGCCAGGACGACAAGACCTTTCTGGTCTTGGCCTGCTCGACCGACGTCAAGCTGGATTGCGTTTCGCTCCTGAATTCAGTGCTGTCCCAGCATGGGGGAAGGGGAGGCGGAAAGCCCAACTTCGCCAGCGGGGGCGCAACCGGTCTGCTGGACCCCTCGGTCCTGTTAGATGAGATAATCCGTCTGCTCAAAATGAGCTAATAATATTAAAAAACATTCAATCGTATAGTAAAATCATAATATACTGTACATTTGTAGTGTTTATTAATTATTAGATACTCATTTGTTGCCTAGAAAGTTATTTAATATACCTTGTTGTAACCCCTCCCCAATGCCTACCGACAAGAACTTCGATGAGATGAAAGAGGACATCTTAAAGAAGGTGAAGAAGGAGAACGTCAAGTTCATCGAGATGCAGTTCTCGGACATACTGGGGACCGTGAAGAGCGTGTCCATCCCCACCACCCGGGTGGAAAGCGTCATCGACGACGGCGTGTTCATTGACGGCTCCTCGATATTGGGGTACGCGACCATCGAGGAATCCGACATGAGGGCCAACCCCATCCTGGATTCCTTCCAGATCTATCCCTGGATAGATTCCGGGGTAAAGACCGCCCGCTTCATGTGCACCATATCCGACCACAACGGCAACCGCTTCAAGGGAGATCCCCGCTGGGCCCTGGAGAAGATGGTGGACAAGGTCAAGGAAATGGGCTACGACTTCAACGTGGGCCCGGAGTTCGAGTTCTTCATGTTCCCCATGCAGAACGGCGTGCCGGTGCCGATCCCGGCCGACGCCGGCGGCTACTTCGACCTGATGCCCCAGGACAAGGGCGAGATCGCCAGGAAAGAGATGGTCCTGGCCTTCGACGAGCTGGGCTACGACATGGAGGCGGCTCACCACGAGGTGGCGCCCGGACAACTGGAGATCGACCTGCGCTACCAGAACGCTTTGACGATGGCGGACCGCATGCTCACCCTGAAGTTCGGCGTCAAGTCCATAGCCATGAAGCACGGGCTGCACGCCAGCTTCATGCCCAAACCTCTCTTCGGCGAGAACGGATCGGGCATGCACGTGCACATGTCGCTCTCCAACAAGGACAAGAACGCCTTTTACGACCCCAACGAGAAGTGGGGCCTGAGCGAGATGGCCATGAACTTCCTGGGCGGTCTGCTGGCCCATGCCAGGGAGAACTGCGCCATCCTGGCCTCGCACGTCAACTCCTACAAGAGGCTGGTGCCCGGTTACGAAGCCCCGTGCTACATATCCTGGGCCAACATGAACCGCAGCGCCCTGATCCGGGTCCCCGCCGGTCGCGGAATGCGCACCAGGGTGGAGCAGAGGAACCCCGACCCGGCCGGAAACCCGTACCTGCAGTTCGCGGTGATGCTGGCGGCCGGCTTGGACGGCATGAAGAACAAGATCAGCCCCGGCGAGCCGATAGAGAAGGACATATACCACATGTCCGTGGAAGAGCGCCGCAGGAACAAGATCGTGGACCTGCCCATGAACCTCGGGGATGCGCTGGATGTGCTGGCCGAGAGCAAGGTGATGAAGGAGGCCATGGGAGAGCACATCTTCAACCATTACCTGCACATAAAGCGCCTGGAGTGGGACGAGTACCGCAAATACGTCACCGACTGGGAGATACAGCGGTACCTCAGGGTACTATGATGCGATCTCACAAATCCCTTCGAAACGCCTTACTAAACCTTTTTCTCTTCTCCGTTCAATATAAACCCGTGTGCGGCCGTTTCTCCCTCGGACTGGTCTATGGTTTTTCCACCCGCTTCGGGGTGCCCGAGATACCTGAGCTGAAGCCTCGCTACAACATCGCCCCCTTCCAGCAGGTGCCGGTGATCGTGGGCGGGAAGGCCAAGAGCCTCAAGCTGATGAGGTGGGGCCTCGTGCCGCACTGGGCCAAGGGAGAGGAGTTCGGTCTCAAGCTCATCAACGTGCGTTCCGAATCGGCACTGGAAAAGCCGATGTTCAAGCCCCTCCTGAACCGCCAGAGATGCCTGGTCCCGGCCACCGGTTTCTATGAATGGCAGAAGCAAGGTCCCCGCAAACGCCCCTATCACATCCGGGTCAAGGGGCAGGAATACTTCGCCATGGCCGGGATATACGACACCTGGTCCAAGGAAGGCAAGGACCTGGTGACCTTCTCCATCCTCACCACTAAGGCAAACGAGGTGGTCGCGCCGATCCACGACCGCATGCCGGTAATATTGCGCCAGGAAAGGGAGGGCGAATGGGCGTCACAGGAGGTGCTCTCCGCGGACGCGCTGGCGGAAATGTTCGAACCGTTGCCCGCCGTCATCACGGACGCCTATCCAGTGTCTGACATGGTCAACGATTCTCACGCCGACCATCCGGACATGATCGTTCCCCAGCGGATGCAGCAGGCCACCTTGTTCTGAGGGACGCCGTTAAAATCCCAACTGTTTTTATACCGGCAGGAATAATGCGTCGAGCGATCTCATGGTGCCAGGAATGGGTAGGGGCGTCAATCCGCGCCAGATGAAGCAGGCCATGAAGCGCATGGGCATCTCCCAGGAGGAGATGCAGGGCGTGGAAGAGGTCGTGATCAGGACCGCGGACAAGGAGTACGTGATCAAGGATGCGGCGGTCACCTGCGTCACCATGCAGGGCCAGAAGACCTATCAGGTGGTCGGGGACGCGGAGGTTCGCTCCCGCCAGGTGGCCAAGGTGGAATCTCCCGGCATTCCGGACGAGGACGTCCAGCTGGTCATGTCCCAGACCGGGGTGTCCAAGGAGAAGGCCGTTCAGGCGCTGAAGGAATGCGATGGACAGCCGGCCGAGGCCATCTTGAAGATAATGTCCGGGTGATCAACATGTGCCTAGCCATGCCAGCCAAGATCCTCTCCATCGATGGAGACGAGGCCGAGGTGGACTTCGGCGGTGCGATACGCAAGACCAACGTGTCCATGGTGGACGCCAAGGTTGGCGAGTACGTCATCATCCACGCCGGGTTCGCCATTCAAAAAGTGGATGAGGAAGAGGCCAAGGAGACGCTCCAGTTGTGGAACGAGTTCCTGGACAGCAGCGAAGAGGCCTGAGCGGCAAACATTTAAGTTCATTGCCCTACCCTAGTGAGTCTGAGAAGGCACATGAGGGTCGTATACGGGCCTATTCGGTCCCTGGGCTTGGGAAAGGTGGTGGCGGTGGATCCGATCAGCCGTTCGCCCAAGGTGTGCAACTTCAACTGCCTGTACTGCCCCCTGGGATGCGGAGGTATCGTTCTTCTCGAAAGGTCGGACTTCATCGACGACGCCTCGATACTGGAGCAGATCGGGGAATGCCTGCACCGCGAAGAATGCGAGGCGGTCATGTTCAAAGGGACCGGAGAGACCCTGCTGGCCAGCAACATCTTCCGGATGGCCAGGATGCTCCGCGAGGGTTCGGACAAGAAGATCGCCCTGTTCACCAACAGCACGCTGCTGGGCCACCCCGAGGTGCTGGACCAGCTGGATTCCTTCGATATAATCATCGCCAAGCTGGACGCCGCCGGCGAGGAGACATTCCGCGCGGTGAACCGGCCGCATCCATCGATACATTTCCAGGACGTTCTGGAGGGTATCAGGAAGGCCCGGGAGGGCTTCGGCGGCTCCTTCCGCATACACATCACCCTGGTCCGGGAGAACCTTCCGGACATTGACAATATCTCGCAGCTCTGCCGGGAGATCTGCCCCGATTACGTTTATCTGGAGAGCCCCGAGGGATGCGACCCCTCCCACGCCGTGTGCCGCAAGGATATGCAGGCGGCGATGGAACGCTTCTTCGGGATAAGGTGCGTGAGCTCGCAGGACAGGGAATGAAAAAATAAGGGAAATGGAAAGGGTTTCGCTCACATATGGCAGAGCTTCAGAAGCGATTCCCACTTCTTGTCCACGTTCTGCTGTATCTCATCGGCCACCGGCGAGAACTTGCTCTTGGTCAGCTGTTTGAACCGACCCTGGGAGTTCAGCCAGTCCATGACCGGTCTCTTCTCCTTCTTCCCCTCGGCGATGCGCAGCGACTCACCGGTCACCCTCCACTCCCCGTTCTCGTACTCGTAGAGAGGCCAGACGCAGGTCTCCACGGCCAGCTTGGATAGGGCGATGGTCTGCGACCCGTCATGCCTCCAGCCGCGAGGGCATGGCGAGATCACGTTTATGAAGGCCGGTCCCGGGGTGTCGATGCCCTTCCTGGACTTCTCGATAAGGTCCTTCCAGTTGTGCGGGGACGCCTGGGCGGCGTATGGCAGGTCATGGGCTATGATGATCCTGGTCAGGTCCTTGGGGAACTCCTTCTTGCCGGGGGTGCAGGTGCCGCTCGGACAGGTGGTGGTGGAGGCTCCCTTGGGGGTCGCCCCGCTCCTCTGGATCCCGGTGTTCATGTACGCCTCGTTGTTGAAGCACACGTACAGGAAGTCGTGTCCGCGCTCGATGGCGCCGGAAAGGGACTGGAATCCTATGTCGTAGGTGGCACCATCGCCGCCGAAGACCACGAACTTAACCTCTTCACTGATCTTGTTCTGCCTCTTCAGCGAGTTGTAGGCGGCCTCGACACCGCTTATGGTGGCCGGGGCGTTCTCGAACGCCGTGTGTATCCACGGCACGTTCCAGGACGTGAACGGATAGTTGGAGGTGGAGACCTCGAAGCATCCAGTGGCGTTGGCCACCACGACCGGCTTGCTGGTGCCCATCAGCACCTGGCGGGCGATTATCGGCTCGGCGCAGCCGGCGCAGAGGCGGTGTCCTTCGACCAGCCTCTCCTCGGTGTGGCTCAGCTCCTTGAGGTTCATTTCCGCACCCCCATGAAGTTGATGCGGTCGCCCTTGTTGGCCATGATCTCCTGGAAGACCTCGGTCAACTGACCCGGTATGAGGTCCCTTCCACCCAGCCCGTAGACGTAGTTGCTCACCCGCGGCGGGTCCTTCATGCGGGATATGGATTGCAGCACGTCCATATAGAGCGGAGATCCGGTGCCCGGGCTCATGGCCCGGTCCATGACCGCCACGGCCTTCTTGCCCTCGAGGAGCTTGGCCACATCGGCGGCGGGGAACGGTCTGAACAGGCGAACCTTCACCGCGCCCACCTTCTTCCCCTGCGCCCTGAGCTGGTCCACGACGTAGCGCATGGTGCCCGCGGTAGATCCCATGGCCACCATCACGTAGTCGGCGTCCTCGGTGCGGTATCCTTCTGCCAGATGGTACTTCCGGCCCGAGACCTTGGCGAAATCGTCCATGGTCTTCTTGGCCACATCCAGGGCGGCATCCATGGAGGCCTGGACCTGATATTTCAGCTCATAATAGTAATCAGGCATGGCCAGGGGTCCATAGGTGGTCGGCTGCTTGACGTCGAGCAACGGCCTCACCGGCCTGAACGGCCCGACGAAATCCTTGACCGTCTTGTCGTCCAACATCTCTAGCCGCTCCAGTGCGTGGGTGATGATGAAACCGTCCAGGCAGGTCATTATCGGCAGGCGGACCCGCATATCCTCCGCGATCCGGAACGCCATGATGGTGTTATCGTAAGCCTCCTGCACGTTCTCTCCGAACAGCTGCAGCCATCCCGAGTCCCTGCCTCCCATGGCGTCGCTGTGATCGCAATGGATGTTGATAGGTCCGCTCAGGGTGCGGTTGGCGACGGCCATGATGATCGGCATCCTCATGGAAGCGGTGACATAGAGCATCTCCCACATGAAGGCCAGTCCGGCAGACGCGGTGGCCGTGGCCACCCTCGCGCCGGCCGCGGAAGCGCCCACGCAGATGGTCAGGGCGCTGTGCTCGGACTCCGCGCAGACATATTCCGTGTTCACCTCTCCGTTCGCCACGAAATCGGAGAAGGCCTCGACTATGATGGTCTGCGGGGTGATGGGGTAGGCCGCCACCACATCGGGGTCTATCTGCTTCCAGGCCATGGCTATGGCCATGTCCCCGTTTATCGCCATTGGTTCGCTCATTCCACTCCCTCCTCCTTCATGGTGATGGCCTTCACCGGGCACTGGTTGGCGCATATCCCACATCCCTTGCAGTGCGAGTACTTGAAGCCGACCATCTTCTCGTCCTTGACCATGACGCTGTTGTCCGGGCAGTAGATCCAGCAGGTCAGGCAGTCGGTGCACTTCGCCTTGTCCACCTCCGGCCTCTGGGCCCTCCATTCCCCGGTCTTGTACTTCTTCGAGCTGCCGGCCTCGATGATCATGCCGCCGGCGGGCAATGAACTGGAACCTTCGTTAGCCATCACTGCACCTCCTCGTAAGCCCTCTTGACCGCGTTGAGGTTCTTGGCCAGGACATCCTTGCTGAGCTTCCCGCCCATCTTGGCGTTCATCTCATCGATTATGGAGTCCAGCCTGACCACCTTGGTCACCTTGACCAGGGCACCGAGCATGGCGGTATTGGTCATGGGCTTGCCTATCTCCTCCACGGCGATCTTCGTGGCGTTGACGGCATAGATGTTCTTGTCGCGTCCGATGACCTGGGCCATCTTGGACTTGTCATCCGGGAAGTTGGCGATCACCACTCCGTTCTCCTTCAGGCCATCGGTCACCTTGACCGCCTTCAGCAGGGTGGGGTCGATGACAACTACAGCATCTGGATAATAGACCTGGCTATGTACGGTCATGGGCTCGTCCGAGATCCGAGCGAAGGCGCGAATAGGGGCGCCCATGCGCTCAGCCCCGAACTCAGGGAAGGCCTTGATGTACTTCCCCTCCTTCAATGCCGCGCCAGCCAGTATCTCGTTCCCGGTAACGACTCCTTGGCCCCCTCTTCCATGCCATCTGATCTCAATGGTGCTCACAGGATTCCCTCACGGTATTCCCTCTAAATTGTCATGATATAAAATCATTACAGAAAAATGTTTACGAAAGACACAATTAAACAGGATAAATTCTTCGAAAATACGAGTCACGCACATCGCTTGCGGAATCATCGCCGTCTGAACCGATTTTATTAAGGTCTATAAGATAACCACCCTGCTACACCTTCTCATTCCGTAGCAAATTCCTTTTGGAATCGCTGAAGAAGAGGCCCCCATTACGCAGTTTTCTCCTTCCGGTTCCGAAGTTATCACGCGGATCGTATGAGGAATCGAGTTGCTGGCCGTCCTCATTGGTGCTGGAATGAGGCACGAAAGTACGCCGGAATATTATCATAGGACTCATTCAGCATTTAGAAAAATTAATAGACTCCACGCCTATTTTCCATCCGGGTTAGGACATTGAAGGGCCATCGGCCCCTGTGAACTTGCCTGCATCGAACGTTCTTAGAGTGGTGAAACAACCCATGAAAAGGATAGTGAGCATATCTGACCTAGGCAAGAATGACATCGACATCGCCGGTGGCAAGGGAGCCAACTTGGGAGAACTGGTGGCGGCCGGTTTCAACGTTCCTCCCGGATTCGTCCTGACCACCGCGGCGTACGATCACTTCATGGAGAACAGTAAGATCGGGGACCGCGTCAAGGAGATGCTGGCGAAGGTGGACGCCAGTTCCGAGGCGTCCCTCCAGGATGCTTCGACCAAGATCCGCGAGCTGTTCGATACCGTGGAGATCCCGGCGGACCTCAAGGAGCAGATCCTGGCGTCCCACAAGGCCATGTTCAAGGGCAAGAAGATGGGATTGGTCGCGGTGCGTTCAAGCGCCACCGCCGAGGACCTTCCCACGGCGAGCTTCGCCGGCCAGCAGGACACCTACCTCAACGTGGAGAGCCCCGAGGAGCTGCTGGACAAGGTACGCAAGTGCTGGTCCTCGCTTTACACGCCTCGCGCCATCTACTACCGCGTCACCAAGGGCTTCGAGCACTCCAAGGTGAAGCTGGCGGTGGTGGTCCAGAAGATGATCAACTCCGAGATCTCCGGTATAATGTTCACCGTCGATCCCAACTCGGAGATGCCGCACATCATCATCGAGGCCGGCTACGGCCTGGGCGAGGCTTTGGTGGGTGGAAAGGTGACCCCTGACACTTATGTCGTGGACAAGTTCCATGACAAGATACTCAACAAGAGGATCGCCAAGCAGACCTGGAAGCTGGTGCGCGGCAAGGACGGGGAGTGCGAGAAGGCTGACGTGCCCGAGGAGCTGCGCAACGCCCAGAAGATGACCGATGAGCAGATTTTGGCGTTAGGGGAGATAGGCCGCAACATCGAGGCCCATTACGACCGCCCCATGGACATCGAGTGGTGCATCGAGGAGCGGGTCATGTACATCGTGCAGGCCCGTCCCGTTACAACCCTGTCGTCCAATGGGGCCAAGACCAACGGAAAGGCCCAGGACCACGGGCTGGGGCAGAGCGCCAAGATCCTGCTGAAGGGATTGGGCGCCTCGCCTGGTGTGGCCGGGGGACCGGTGCGCATAGTCTCCGAGGAAATGAACCTGGAGGTGGTCAAGAAGGGCGACGTCCTAGTGACATCCATGACCTCCCCGGACATGGTGCCCGCGATGACCCGGGCCGCGGCGATAGTCACGGACGAGGGAGGGATGACCTGCCACGCTGCCATCGTCGCCCGCGAGCTGGGAATTCCCTGCATAGTCGGTGCCTCGCACGCCACCGAGCTGCTCAAGGACGGCGAGAAGATCACCGTGGACGGCAGCATGGGCGTGGTGTACGAAGGATTGGCCGCTCCGAAGGAGGAGGAAAAGAAGGCCGTGGTCGCGGTGGCCGCTTCCGCCCCGGTGACCGGAACCAAGGTATATGTGAACCTGGCGATCCCGCAGAAGGCCGAGGAGGTATCCAAGCTCCCCGTGTCGGGCGTGGGGCTCATGCGCATAGAGTTCCTGTTCACCTCCTACATACAGGAGCACCCCTGCGCGCTCATCGAGAGGGGCGAGTCCAAGTTCCTGGTGGACAAGCTCTCGGACGGCATCGCCATGGTGGCCAAGGCTTTCTACCCGCGGCCGGTCATCCTGCGCACCTCCGACTTCAAGACCAACGAGTACCGGGACATGGAGGGAGGAGAGAAGTTCGAGCCGCACGAGGAGAACCCCATGATCGGCTGGCGCGGCTGCTCCCGCTATGTTTCCGACTCGTACCGTGAAGCGTTCAAACTGGAGCTTAAGGCCATCAAGAAGGTCCGCGAGGAGATGGGGCTGAAGAACCTGCACGTCATGCTCCCGTTCGTCCGCACCATCGACGAGGTTCGCCAGATCACCGCCATGATGAAGGATGTCGGTTTGGTGCGCTCCCGCGACTTCAAGCTGTACCTGATGGCCGAGATACCCTGCAACATCTTCATGGCCGAGGAGTTCGCGGAGTGGTGCGACGGGTTCAGCATCGGGTCCAACGATCTGACCCAGTTGACCATGGGCGCCGACCGCGACTCTGACGTCCTGGGCAAGATGGGCTACTTCGACGAGAGGAACGAGGCGATCAAGAGGGCCATCAAGATCCTCATCGACGCGGCGCACCGCAAGGGATGCACCGTCGGGATATGCGGTCAGGCCCCCTCGGTGTACCCGGAGTTCACCGAGTTCCTGGTGAAGGCCGGCATCGACACCATAAGCCTTAACCCGGACACCGTGGTGAGCACCATCAACACCATCGCCTCCGCCGAGCAGCGCATACTGCTGGAGGCGGCCCGCAGGACCCTGCAGTAAAACCCTTTCAGGGCTCGCTCTTCAGCAGCCTGGTGGTTATCTCCACCAGGGGGTGGTGCGAGCCGTCTATTATCTTCACATCGTCCAGGGTGTGCAATCCCTGTTCCTCGGCGCTCTTCTCCAATCCCAGCTCGACGTCCCTCGACGGTTCCAGCACGAAAGCCGAGAACTGCTTCACGCCCATCTGCTTGGACGCTAACGCTCGATGGTGCCCGTCCACCAGTATGAAGTGGTCATTGTTCTGGATGACGATGATCGGTTCGACCAGTCCGCGCTTGATCTCCTCCTTGCGGCCCAGGAGCTCGTCGGCGTAGACCTCCTTCTGAGTGGGGCGCAGAGATTCCACGGGCACGATGCGCCGGCGGACCATGATGGAAACCCCGTGCTTGGTCTCCAGGAAGTTCTTGATCATGGCCACCTTGTTGGGCGTGGCGCGCTCGATGTGCGAACGAACGATGTCCAGATTGGATATTATCCCCAGCAGGGTGCCGCTCTCGTTGATCACCGGCACGTTCCTCAGGCCGTAACGGAACAGGATGCGTGCCGCGTCGTCCAGGTCCATCTTCGGATTAACCGTGACCGTGCCCTTCCTGATTATCTCGGAGATGGGCATCTTCGGGGTCTGGTAGTTCCGCAGAAGCTCCTTGGCGGTGATGAACCCTACGAGCTTTCCGTCCCTGGTGACCGGCATCCCATGGAACTCGCTGGATACCAGGGTCGCCACGGCCTGTTCGACGGTGAAGTCCAAAGGCACGTGGACCACCTCGCGGATCATGTAGTCCTCCACTTTCAGCTTCCGTTCGGCCATGTGATCCCTCAATCTAACCGCTGTCCTCGATTAATACTTTGTCAGAGGGCCATCAGGCATCTGCTCACTTTTCCGAAAGAATGGATCAATAAGCGGCGGTCTGTAAGTGACTGGCAGTCGGTCTTGAGATGTGTGCCAGTAGTTCTCCGGCACCTAAGGATTAAATATTACGACTCGATAAGGGGAAAGGCCGCATGCCCCGGTAGTGTAGCGGCCTATCATGAAGCCCTGTCGAGGCTTCGACTCGGGTTCAAATCCCGACCGGGGCGCTTTTCTCATCTCTTCCTCTTTGCCAACATCACCACGGCAGCCACGGCTATAACTATCGCCGCTCCCCCGGCGATCCAGTAGATGAAAGGTGTCTGGAGTTCGGCATCGCCCGTCCAGGTGTTGTCCTCCAGGTCGGTCTCCCATCCCTCTGGGGTGATAAGGGTGATGTTGACATTGCCTCCCTTGAAATCGGTCAGGGGCAGATGGAACGGTTCGAACTCCCTTCCTCCTACTTCGATATCCCAATGGAAATGCTTTCCTCCAGCAAAGACGGACAGGGTAACGTTCACCGGCACCCATCCCTCGTTCCAGATCTCCCCGCTTATCTCCCAGCCAGTCCCTCGGCTGTATTCGAGACGCATTTCGGAAAGGAAGAGGTTCTCCGTCAGCACCGTGACGTTATCCTCGGCCTCGGACACTCCTCCCGAGCCATCGGTCACGGTCAGATACACCTGGTAGCTGCCTTCCTGCGCGTACCTGTGTCTCACCTGCGCTCCTTCGCCGTACGTACCGTCACCGAAGCTCCAGACGTGCGATGTGATAACGCCGTCATCATCCTCCGCTAGAGCGGTGAACACCAGCTCCAGGGGATGGCCGCCCTGCCCAACGCGGACCTCTGCGCGGGGGAGCAGGTTCTGGATGATCATCTCGGAACTGTTGCGCGCCTCCCCTCCGGAATCATCCCAGCAGCTCACAGTGATGGAATAATTGCCCGGTGTCAGATAGGTATGGGTGACGTTCTCCCCGTACAGCACGATTCCGTCGCCCATGTCCCAGGTGTAGTTCACCACCGTCCCATCTGGGTCGCTGCCGGAGGCGCTGAACTCCAGGGCGTCCAGGGAACGATGGTCGCCCGACGGAACGGACAAGTTGACCACTGGCAGGCGGTTGCCAACAGTGACCGAGCAGGTCGCCTTGGCCGTCCATCCCCGGTCGTCCGTGACCGTGAGATTGACCGCATACTGTCCCGGTCGCAGGTAGGTATGCGAAGGCGAATGCTCGCTCGAGGTTCCGCCGTCCCCGAAGCTCCAGCTCCAGCCGGTTATGTCACCATCGAGGTCGTACGAGAGGTCCTCGAACCGGACCTCCGCCAGGCTAATCGTTCCGCTCGGAGCGTCGAAGGCCGCCACCGGCCGGGAATTGATGACCGTCAGAGTCTTCGAGAGCGAGGCGGTGGCCCCGTCCTCGTCGGTGACCTCGAGCGTCACCGTGTACTGGCCCAGGGCCGAGTACTTGTGCCTCACCGAGCTCCCGCTGCCCGAGCTGCCGTCCCCGAAGCTCCAGCTCCAGGAGACCAGCGAACCGTCCGGGTCCGTGCTCTGGGAGCTGAACTGGACATCCACCAGGGTGGTGACGGACACCGGGCTCCAGGAGAATGCGGCCACCGGCGGGTCGTTTCCCACCGGCAGATGGCGTTCCCTGGAACCCACCGCTCCGTCCGAATCATGCACGGTCAGCGATATCAGGTATTCGCCCTCATCGATGAAGACATGCGAAGGCGATCTCTCGCTCGAGGTCCCGCCGTCCCCGAAGCTCCAGCTCCCAGAGCACGGACCCGGACGG
>JAKPZB010000088.1 GCA_029560215.1 Methanobacteriota archaeon
TTGGACCAGGGCGGAAGCATGCTGAGCGCGTTGGCCTCGATATTCTCCATAGGCAACGACGAGGGACTGCTGAACGAGGACGACATCCTGGAGATGATGGCCCAGGTCAAGGACCCCCTCGGGACGTTCTACGCGTTCACCATGCCCGCCTCGATCATCAAGCGGAAGGTTAAAGAGAAGACAGCTACCACTGCTTCCAAGGAGGCCTGAATCATATGTGCCCTATACTGATGGGTCAGGGAACTGACAAGATTGAGAAGACCACCGAGAAGCGGATCACCATCGACCCCATCACCCGGTTGGAAGGCCATGGCAAGATCGAGATCTTCCTGGACGACAACGGGAACGTGGCCAATGCCTACTGGCAGGTGCCCGAGCTGAGAGGGTTCGAGAAGTTCTGCATCGGCAGGTCCGTGGACGAGCTCAACAAGCTGACCTCCAGGCTCTGCGGCGTTTGCCCAGGCGCACACCACCTGTGTTCGACCAAGGCGTTGGACCACGTGTTCGGCGTCGAGCCCCCGGAGACCGCTAAGAAGCTGCGTGAGCTGTTCTACATGGCTCACTACGTGCACAGCCACATCGCCCACTTCTACGCCCTGGCGGCCGCGGACTTCGTCCTCGGTCCCGGTGCCCCGAAGGCCGAGAGGAACATCCTCGGCGTGGTCGGCGCGGTCGGAGTGGAGATCGGTGGCGAGGTCATCAAGCACCGTTCCTACGCCCAGAAGATCCAGGAGATGCTCGGCGGGAAGGCCACTCACCCGGTGTGCGGCATCCCCGGCGGTTTCGCCAAGAGCATCAACGAGGACGAGCGGGCCAAGATCGAGGCCATGGCCAAGTCCTGCGTGGAGTTCGGCAAGTTCACCAACCAGCTGTTCGCTGATGTTGTGCTGAAGAACCAGGATTACCTGAACCTGATCGTCAACAAGGACGTCTATTACCACGAGACCTACTACCTGGGTACCGTCGACAAGAACGACAAGATAAACTTCTACGACGGAACGCAGAAGATGATCTCCCCCACCGGAGAGGAGGTCGCCAGGTACAAGGAGGGCGGCCGCGACTACCTGAAGTACATCGCCGAGCACACCCTGCCCTGGTCGTACGAGAAGTTCTGCTACTTCAAGCCGGTCGGCTGGAAGGGACTGTGGACGGGAAGGACAGCGGCATCTACCGCGCCACCCCGCTCTCCAGGCTGAACGTCTCCAAGGGCTTCACCACCCCGCTGGCGCAGGCCGAGTTCGAGAAGTACCACGGGACCTTCCGCGATCTGGGCGTGAAGGGACCGGTGCACTTCACCATGGCCACCCACTGGGCCCGGGTGAAGTGCACCGGTCCCTTCACGCCCAGATCGCGGAAGATCGGAAGAG
>JAKPZB010000102.1 GCA_029560215.1 Methanobacteriota archaeon
TCCGGGAGGAGATCGGGCTGCCGGTGCACGTGCACTGCCACGCCACCTCCGGCATGGTCATGTCCACTTACACGAAAGCGATCGAGGCCGGGGCGGAGATCGTCGATACGGCCATCTCCAGCATGTCCCTGAGCACCTCCCAGCCGCCGACGGAGGCGGTGGTGGCCATGCTCCGCGGGACGGAGTACGACACCGGCCTGGACCTGAAGAAGCTGACCGCCATATCCGATTACTTCGATTCCGTGCGCAAGAAGTACCACGCCTTCGAGAGCGGCTTCAACGGCATCGACACCAACGTGCTGGTCTACCAGATACCCGGAGGCATGATATCCAACCTCATCTCCCAGCTCAGGGAGGCCAAGAAGGAGGACCGTTTGGCCGACGTGTACGACGAGGTGCCCAAGGTCAAAGCGGACCTGGGCCACGTTCCTCTGGTGACGCCCACCTCCCAGATAGTCGGCACGCAGGCGGTGCTGAACGTCATCACCGGCGAGCGGTACAAGATGGTGACCAACGAGACCAAGAACCTGGTGCGGGGGCTTTACGGAAAAACCCCGGCGGACATCGATCCGGCCATCCGCAAGAAGATCATAGGCGACGAAAAGCCCATCACCGTCCGTCCGGCGGACCTTCTGGAGCCGGAGTTCGACAGGCTGTGCAAGGAGATCGAGGAGTACGCCTGCCGGGAGAACATGACCTGCTCCGAGGAGGACGTCCTATCCTACGCCCTGTTCCCCCAGGTGGCGCTAGACTACTTCAAGCACCGCCAGATGATGGAGAAGGGCGTGAACTACCGTGACCTGGCGGCGGTGGCCGTGCTCTACATGCGTTCGACCGAGAGGCATGCCTCCGCCAAGGGGCGGGGAGAGGGAAGCGTCGACGCCTGGAAGTGCGCGGCGATGAGCGAAGCGGTGGGCCGCGGGGGGTGGCCGCTGAAGCTGCGCATCGCGGTGAACGGGCAGGAGTACGAGGTGGTGGTCGAGAAGAACGGCGGCGACTATCGCGTGGCCATCGGCGATCACGTCTTCAAGTGCATATTCAAGGACGACAAGGTGCTGGTGAACGGCGAGGCCGCCCCGATAGCCATCGAGGGCGATCTGGAGGAGGGGGCCAAGGTCATCTCCGGCGACAGCGCCATGGAGCTCAAGCTCCAGCAGGTGCGGGAGATCGAGCACATCGCCCTGGAGGAATCCGAGGACGGGGGGAGGGCCGAGGGCTCGTCCGGCGCCGTCCTATCGCCCATGCCCGGCAAGATCATGTCGGTGAAGGTGAAGGTCGGCGACGTGGTCAACGCCAACCAGGTGGTCTGCGTCCTAGAGGCCATGAAGATGGAGAACGAGGTGCAGACCGAGGTGGCCGGCAAGGTCAAGGAGGTCAAGGTCAAGGCCGGGGAGATGGTGGAGGGCGGGCAGCCCCTCATCGTGGTGGAGCCTTAGAAGTCCAAAGATCCCGCGGCCTCGGTCATCTCCGCCCTCATGGCGCCGGCGGAGCAGATGGTGACGCAGGTCCTGCCGCCGACGAGCAGCTCCTCGGCGGCCTTGGCCACCTGCTCGGCGGTGACCGCGTTTATCTCCGCCAGCTGCTCCTCGATGCTCATGACCCGGCCTTTCTCGAGGTACTGCATGAGGTGCGAGGTCATGTTCTGGTCCGGGCGGCAGGCGTTGCGCAGCAGCGATCCCTTGAGGCCGTTCTTGGCCTTCTCCAGCTCCCCCTCTTCCAGACCTTCCTTCTTGAAGCGCGAGAGCTCCTGGCCGAAGGTGTCGAAGAGGCGCGGCACCTGCTCCATGGAGGTCGAGCAGTAGGTCATCAGCGCCCCGCAGTCCTTGAAGGTGAACGGATACATGCTTATGGAGTAGACCAGGCCCTCCACCTCCCGTATGCGGTGGTTGAGCCGGGACGAGGTGCCTCCGCACAGCACCATGGTCAGCATGCCCTGCGCCAGGGACATCTCGTGCGCCGCGGCGTAGGCCGGCACGCCGATGCCTATGTACGCTCTATCGGAGCCCTTCTCGAAGAAGTTCACCCCGGTGCGCATCTCCGGCCTCCGGCGCCTCTTCGGCGCGGCCTTTCCGGCCACGCCATCGAAGCGCCCGGCCCATTCCAGCACCCTCGGGAAATCGACGTTTCCGACCGCGCAGACCACCACGTGCGGCGGGTGATAGTGCGTCCGGTGATAATCGGACAGGAACGGGGAATCGAACCCGTCCAGGCTCTCCGGCGTGCCTAGGATCGAACGGGACAGCGGATTCCCGCGGAACATCGACTCGGACATCCTGGTCCGCAGATGCGTCGCCGGATCGTTCATCCGCATGCCGATCTCCTGCTTCACGATGTTGCGCTCCAGGTCCACCAGCTCGGGGTCCATGCGCGGGTTCAGGAAAACGTCCGAGAGCAGGTCCTCGGCCACCGACAAGGACTCGTCGATGGTGAAGGCGTAGAAGCAGGTGTGCTCGTGCGTGGTATAAGCGTTGAGATAACCGCCGGAGGCCTCGATGCCCTCGTTGATCTCGCGGTACCCCCTGGTCTTCGTTCCGCGGAAAAGCATGTGCTCCAGGAAGTGCGAGACGCCGCTCTCCCTCTTCCTCTCGTCGCGGGAGCCGACGGTGGCGGCCACGGAGAGCGCCACGGTATGGACGTAAGGCAGGCTCTCCACGATGACCTTGATGCCGCCGGGGGTGCTTCCGACCTTGATGTTCTGGTCCACCCTCCGGCCGTTTCTGGACCGTTCCATGAGCGGGATATTCGTCCCCCCGAGGATAGGTGTGTCGCCTCAGGCCTTCCCCGAGCTCTGCTCCTTCCTCTCCTTCCGACGGCGGAGCCAGCGATACAGGTCCGATTCGTAGCCGTTCTCGTGCCCGCATCGGGGGCACCGTTCATAGCGGATATCGACGGCGTTCCAGCCTTGGAGGCGATGGGGAAACTGATGGCCGCATCTCTCGCAGATGCGGGCCGTTCTCATTTCTTGGACACCGGCTTCTTGTTGAGGTACTCCTTAAGGCCCTCGAGGTCCAGGCGGAGCATGACCATGTCGCCCACCGACCGGACGTCCTTGGTCAGAACGGTGATCTGCGACGCCGGCGCCAGGCCCTTCTGGAGGTCCAGGGACTGCTTGGCGGCCTTGTCCAGCTTGATCCCGAGCTTGCTGATCTCCCAGCCCCTCCCGGCGTCGAAATGGACGTTGTCCATGAACCCCAACTGCTTGCCGTCCTGGCCGACGACCTTCTTGTTCAGCATGGCGCCGGCGGTCCCCGGCACCTTCTTTTCGTCCACCACGACCTCCTTGACCTGGTCCATCTTGACCGCCAGGGTGACGGTGTCGCTGACCGAGGAGACCTGCGGGGTGGCCACATAGATCTTCTGCAGTCCTATGGCCTTCTTCTTCATCCCCAAGGCGGCCTCGTTCCCCTTCCGCACGCTGATGCGCACAGCGGGCACCTTCCAGTTGTCCGTGTCGACCGCTACCCCGTCGACGGTGCCGATGATGATGGCATCGGAGCTGATGACCTCCTTTCCCATGATGTCCTCTAGTCCTGACATGTTCTCCCTGGCGATGAACTCCCTAGAGCGGTATTAATCCTATCGCCCTGAGATGATTTTTCGAAGCTGATAAGGGACGGCACAGCTTTAAATACCCCGGCGGCGCGTGCTTCCGCACAGTGCGAAGATCATGACCGCTAACGAGAATGGGAAGATCAAGGTCCTGGTTCTTGATGATGAAGAGGATTTCCTGGAGCTCTGCAGGGAGTTCTTCGGCCGGGAGGAGCGGATCGACGCCGCCTTCGTGTCGTCGCCCGCCATGGCCTTGGACATTTTAGCATCCGACGATTATCAGGTGGTGGTCTCCGACCACAACCTACCGGGAATGGACGGTCTGCAGTTCCTCCGCGCCACGCGCTCCCTGAGGAAGATACCGTTCATACTGATCACCGGGCATGGCCGGGAGGGATTGGCCATAGACGCCCTGAGCAACGGGGCGGACTTCTATCTGGAGAAGGCCGGCAGCCCCAGGGGGATGTTCGAGCAGCTGCTGCGGGCCATCAAGGCGGTCGGTTCGCCGGCGCACAGCCTGTCCGAATGCCTGCCCGATCCGTTCCAGGTATTCAGCGCCGGCGGCACCCTGCTCATCAGCAACGGCGGGGAGCGGGTATTGGCCGCGGCCAGCCGTTAACGGGCCACGGTCCGGCTCTGCTGCCTCATGTACTGGGCAAGGTACAGGTCAGTGCCGCTACCCAGCCCCGTGGAGCCGCTTCCTTTCCAGCCGCCGAACGGCTGCGCCCCGACCATCGACCCGGTGGTCGCTCCTCGCGCCCGGTTGGCGTAGCTGACGCCGGCCTCGATGTTCTCGAAGAAGTAGTTCACCTCGTCCTCGTCGTCAGAATATATGCCGGACGTGAGGCCGTAGTCTATGTCGTTGGCCCTCCGCACCGCGTCCTTCAGGTCGGTGAACCGCTGCACGCAGAGGATGGGCAGGAACAGCTCGTTCTTCATCAGGAAATGGTCCTCCGGAAGACCGGTCACCAGGGTGGGGGTGGCGTAGAACCCTTTCGATAAGCGCCCCTTCACCGCCTCCCCGCCGGCGTGCACCACGCCGTCGATGCGGGCCCTATGGGAATGCGCCAGATAATCGTCCAGGGCCTTCTGGTGTATGACCGGCCCGGCGAAGGTGGCCCTCTCCCTCGGATCGCCGATGCGCAGGCGGGAGAGATGCTTCATCAGGTAGATCATGAACTCGTCGTACACCAGCTCGTGGACGTACGCCCGGGAGCAGGCGCTGCATTTCTGGCCGGAATACCCGAAGGCGGAGCCGGCGATGCCGGCCACCGCCCTGGCCAGGTCGGCCTTGTCGGTGACTATCGCGGGATTCTTTCCGCCCAGCTCGGTGATCACCGGTATGGGGTAACGGCGCAGGGACGACGCCAGCAGCTTGTAGCCCACCTCCTTGGAACCGGTGAAGGCGATGCCGTCGATCTTGTCGCTGGAGACGAGCGCCTCCCCGGCCCCGGCACCGCTGCCGGAGAGAAGGTTGATCACTCCCGGGGGAACGCCGGCCCTTTCATACACGTCGTAGAGCAGGTGCACCGCCAGCGGCGCCGGGGTGGACGGTTTGAGCACCGCGGTGTTGCCGGTGATTATCGCCGCGGTCAGCATCCCCGCCGAGATGGCGATGGGGAAGTTGAACGGGCAGATGATGGCCCAGACCCCGTAGGGCCTCATCACGCTCACCGGCCTCTCGTCGGGGTACGCGGGTTGGGTATCCTCACGGAAGCCGTTCCGGGCCTCCATGCGGTCCGTGTAGAACGAGATGAAGTCCACCGCCTCGTCCACCTCCCCCACCGCCTCGTAGCGGTCCTTGCCGTTGTCGATGGTGATGGCCGCGGCGATCTCGAACAGCTCGCGGCGCATGATCTCCGCCGCCTTGCGGAATATGGAAAGACGTTTGTCCAGGTCCATGACCGACCAGGTCTGGAAGGCTCGGCGTGCGGCCGATATGGCCTGTGACGCCTCCTCCTTCCCGCCCAGCGAGAACTCCCCGACCACCAGGTCGGTGTCGATGGGGCTGGTATCGGTGAAGTGCTTGCCGGTGGCGACCGGCCGGCCGTCGATCGCGCTCTCGTACCTGCTCCGGACCTCCAGGGATTGGACGAACCTCTCCACCGCCCTGTCGTATCTGGCGTGGAACGATGACTCCTCTCCCGCCTTGACCATGCTCTCGTAGGTGTTCAGGTTCCTGAAGCTCATTCCTGCGCCCCCATGACTCAATAGGCCCGATGACGATAATAAGGCATCGAAATAACGCTTCGTCTAGCTCGGCTGAACACCGCACAAATTTATATCGTAGGCAACCTGATGGCCTATGTCGTCCCAAGGAGTTGTTCATCTGTCGCCCGAGGCAAAACGCATCACGTCCGAGGAGGTCCTGGGAATGGTCCGATCGAAGCGCCTAGCCCTTCTCTCGGAGGTCCGGGGCATGCCGGAGGACACGGTCGCTCCCGTGCGACGCGACTTGACGGCGCGGCTGTCCGAGAGCGACCTTTGGAGAGTGGACATGGGCGCCTGCCTGGACCTGGTCGACCGGGACCTGGCCAAGAAGGCCGGAGTGGAGCCGATGGCGGTCCGGGAACGAAGGACCTGGGAGCAGTCCGGGCTTCTGGCTCCCGTCGACGGCATGCCCTCCGGCGAAGCCTACGCATTACTGCTGGCGTTGCGCGAAGCCCTGGCCTGCTCCATGTTGCGCTTGTGCTTGGACGTCCGACCGGGCTCGGCTGGCCTCGAGCTTCCGGCCTCCGACCTGAAGGAAGGGGTCCTGCGCGGACTCTCCTTCGACCTGGAGAGAGGATGGAGCGCGATAGGGACCGGCGCCTCGCCGGAGATCGAAGGGGACGTTTCCCTAGGTTCGTTCCGTTCGGTCAGGCGCGGCCTGTGCAGGAGCCTCGGCGCATCCTCCGCCCAGCTGCCCCTGGCCCTGAGAACGGCCGATCCCGCGTTGGCCCTAGGGGAGCTTCTGCTGGGCACCCCGGTCTCGCTGGAGGGGTTCGAGTTCGACGAGCTGGGCCAGGAGTTCCTGTTCCGGACGGCGCGCGACATCTTCGGCGGATGCCTGGTCGCCGCCGGGGACATGGGCATGGAGATAGAGAGGAGAAGGTGGCTGAGCGGTCTACCGCATCGATACGGGCCTCCGGCCCCGGCGACCGCCAGCAACGCCGCCGTGATCGGCCTGGGGTTCCTGGGCGCGGCTCTGCTCTCCGCCCTTGCGGTCACCGCCGTAAAGGCCGCCATCTCCCGCCGGGGCGACACGCCCCTGGAATACCCGGAGACCGCTTACGCCCTGCCCTGCATCATGGGTTGGGACGGGGAAGAGGTGGCCGGCCTGAGCGTCCTGCTCAGTGTGCTGGAAAGGCATTCGTCGCTTCCCTCCGAGAGAGGGTTGGCGCAGGCCCTGGAGGCCGGGCGCTCGGCGATGATCGCCTCCGAGGCGTTGGAGGCGTTGCGATATCTGGACGGGGACCCGCGCGCCGGAACCTTCGCCGTGGGCTTCGTGCCGGACAAGGTGCTGCGGGAGCTGGGGCTGGCGTTGGTCGATGACACCATCCCGGGCGCGGCGGTCATCATGGGCATTCCGCGGGACCGCCGGCAGCTGGTCTCCACCGTCCGGGAGCTGCAGGCACGCGGCATGCTGATCATGGCGGCCGACGAGGTCATCAAGGTCCTGCAGGAGGACGAGGTGCAGATGGGGCTGGGCATGATGCTCTACCCTCTGGGAAACTTCACCCAGCTGGTCCATTCGCTGGACTTCGTGGTGCGCGCCGCCCTCTCCTTCGGAGGGGTGCAGAAGGGCGATTCGGAGCGGCTGTCGGCGTATCTGGCCAAGCGGCCGAAGGCCTTCGTGCTGCAATACGGGCCGCTGGACGCCTGCCGGGCGTCGCTGGCCCTTGCGGCGCTCCTTCATCATGTGCCGATCGTGACCGACCAGCTGGTGGAGGGAGTTCCTGATCTGTTGATACATAAGGAGCCTTCGGACATGCTGCAGGGGGGCCTGGAGTCCAGGGACATCCGGACCGCCGTCACCCTGGTGGACATCCCGGTGCCTTTCGGCCCGGCCTTCGAAGGCGAGACGGTCAGAAGACCGGACACGTACTTTGAGGCGGGAGGAGGACGCACGCCGTCTTTCGAGCTGCTGAAGATGCGTCCGGAGGACCAGGTCAAGGACGGGGCGATCAGCGTGATCGGACCGGACGTGGACCGGCTTCCCGAGGGATCGCAATCGCCCCTGGCGATACTGGTGGACGTGTTCGGAAAGCGCATGCAGGAGGATTTCGAGTCGGTCATGGAGAGGCGCATACACCTCTACCTCAACTTTGCCGAGGGGGTGTGGCACACCGGGCAGCGCAACATGAACTGGCTGCGCCTCAGCAAGAAGACCTTCCGGGCGGGCTTCCGCCTGGAGCATCTGGGACGGATCCTGGTCACCAAGCTGAAGGAGGAGTTCGGGAACATCGTCTCCCGGGTGCAGGTGACCATCGTCACCGACGAGGGCGAGCTTAAGAGGAGGATGTCGGAGGCGCTCGCCACCTATCAGCAACGGGAGGAACGGATGGCCGGCCTCACCGACGAGAGCGTGGACACCTTCTACTCCTGCCTGATGTGCCAGTCCTTCGCCCCGGACCACGTGTGCGTGATCACCCCGGAGCGCCTCGGACTATGCGGCGCCATAAACTGGCTGGACGCCAAGACCGGTAAGGAGATCGTGCCGTCCGGACCGAACCAGCCCATCGCCAAGGGCGAGGTCGAGGACCTCGGGAAAGGCTCGTGGAAAGGTGTTAACGAAGCGGTGGCCGCCCTCACCCGCGGCAAGATAACCCGGTTCTGCGCCTACAGCATGATGGAGGACCCGATGACCTCCTGCGGCTGCTTTGAGGTCATCGTGGCCATGAGCCCGGACATGCAGTCGGTGGTGGTGGTGAACCGCGAGTTCGCGGAGATGACCCCGGTGGGCATGAAGTTCTCCACCTTGGCCGGGAGCATCGGGGGAGGGAAGCAGACCCCCGGTTTCATCGGTGTCGGGCGAAAATACCTGGTCAGCCGGAAGTTCATCTCCGGGGACGGCGGTTTCCTGCGCATCTCCTGGATGCCCTCTTCGCTCAAGGAGAGCATGAGGGAAGAGCTTATTAATAGGGCCAAGGAATTGGGAACGCCAGACTTCCTGGACAAGGTGGCCGACGAGACCGTGGTCACCGACGCCGAGGGTCTGATGCAATGGATGATCAAGGTGGGACACCCCGCTCTGGGGATGCCCCCGCTGCTTTGAGGTGTGACGATGGAAGTGCCGGTGCCGAAGGAGAAATGGACGGGGTCGATCGGAGAGATGGAACTGGGGGCATCCGCGGAGAAGGGCGGTTCCCGCAGTTCCCTGCGGCTCGGCGGGAACCGGGGATTGCCGTTCCTGTCCTTCGAGGACCCGGCGGCGCGCGCGGTGGCCCTGGCGGGATTCGTCGCGGACACCCTGGACGATGTGCCCCTCGCGGTCAAGAAGGCGTTCGGCGAGGCGGTGAACGACCCGGTCGGCTGGGCCGTGGCCTGGAAGGAGAAGGGAGCGGACCTGATCTGCCTGCACCTGACGTCCACCAACCCCGAGGAGAAGGACGCCTCCCCGGAGGAGGCCGCGGCGACGGTCATGAAGGTGATGAAGGCCGTGGAGCTGCCGCTCATCGTCTACGGCAGCGGGCATCCGGAGAAGGACGCCAAGGTCCTGGAGAAGGTGGGCGAGGCGGCCAAGGGGGAACGGCTACTCCTGGGGCAGGCGGAAGAGGGCGGCTACAAGTCCGTGGCCGCGGCGGCCATGGCCAACGGGCACGCGGTCATCGGTTTCTCCAATTTGGACATCAACCTGGCCAAGCAGATCGTGATCCTGCTCACCGACTACGGCGTGGGACGGGGGGACGTCATCATCGACCCGCTGATGGCCGCCCTGGGCATGGGACTGGAATATTCCTACTCGGTCAACGAGCGCATCAGGATATCCGCGCTGTCCGGGGACGCCATGCTCCAGGTGCCCATGATATGCGACTGCGTCTCGGCCTGGAAGGCCCGCGAGGCCTCCGACGACGTCCCGCACGCCGGCGATGCTCTGGAAAGGGGCATATGGTGGGAGAGCACCACCGCCCTGGCCGCGCTGCTCTCCGGAGCGGACATCCTGGTGCTCGGGCACCCGGAGGCCATGAACATCGCCAAGGACGCCGTGAAGGGGTTCAGGGGTGAGGCCTGATGCCCACCGCCATCGAGATATTCAAGCATCTCCCCAAGAAGAACTGCGGGGACTGCAAGTTCCCGACATGCTTGGCGTTCGCCATGCAGCTGGCCAACAACAAGGCCAAGCTGGACGACTGCCCGCATCTCAGCGAGGCGGGGAAGAACGCCCTGGCCAGCTCGTCCGCACCCCCCATACGCCTGGTCAAGGTCGGTGTCGGAAGGACCGCGGTGGACATGGGCGACGAGACGGAACTGTACCGTCACGACAAGCGCTTCTTCCATCCGGTGGCCTTCGCCCTGCGCCTCGCCGACGACCTGGGGGAGGATGATCTTTACAAGCGTCTCTCCTACGCCAGGTCCCTGCGCTTCGAGCGGGTGGGCCAGGTCCTCAAATTGGACATGCTGGAGCTGGAATGCCGTTCCGGGAACGCCGAAAGGTTCGCGTCCTTCGCCAAGAAGGTGTCCGCGGAGACCGATCTGCCCCTGGTGCTCCGCGCCAAGGACGCGACCGTCCTCTCCGCCGCCAACCTCATCAAGGACCGGCGCCCCCTGCTTCACGGGGCGGACGCCTCCAACCTCAAGGAGATGTGCGCCGTGGCCAAGGGCTGCGCCCTGCCTCTGGTCGTCGGTGCGGACGACCTGAACGGCCTGGCCGACCTGGTCGAGGCGGCCCGCAAGGAAGGTGTTGAGGACCTCGTGCTAGATCCCCGACCGGCCAACCTCAAGGAACTCCTGGAACGGTGCACCATCATCCGGCGCAGCGCCATCCGCAAGACCTTCCGCGGTCTCGGCTATCCCATCTACCTTTCCATCCCGGCCGGACGCGACGGGATGCTCATGGCCTCCACGGCCGTGATGAAGTACGGAAGCCTGTTGTCCTTTGAGGAGCTTCCGGCATCCAACGCCCTGCCCCTGATGGTCCTCAGGCAGAACATCTACACCGATCCGCAGGTCCCCATCCAGGTGAAGCCGGACCTCTATCCGGTGAACAATCCCGGCCCGGAGGCGCCACTGCTGTTCACCACCAACTTCTCGCTGACCTTCTTCACGGTCATGTCCGACCTGGAGAAGAGCAAGGTGCCGGTGTGGCTGCAGGTGGTGGACACCGAGGGGCTTTCCGTCCTGACCGCCTATTCCGCCGGAAAGCTGACCGCGGAATCGGTGAAGAACGCCCTGACGGCGACGGGCGCCCTGGAGAGATCGAGACAGGGCAGATTGATCATCCCGGGCATGGTGGCCAGGATGGCCGTCAAGCTGAACGAAGCAACGGGATTGCAGATCGTCGTCGGCCCCAAGGAATCCTCCGGGCTGCCGAAATTCCTGAGGTCCTGATAGGTCGGCCGTTCGATAGCCGCCTGGAAATCATTATCATCCGTCAGGGAGTTGCATTCCCAACATCCCCAAGGTGGATTAGGATGCAACAAGGACCTTACGACCCGAACCAGCCTGGCCAGCAACCCTATCAGGGCCAGCAGCAGGGACCGCAGCAGTGGCCCCAGCAAAACCCACCCAATAATAATCAACAACCGCCTCAGCAGCCGCAGTACCAGCAGTACCCGCAGCAGCAATATCAGGCGTATCCGCAGCAGCAGTACTACCAGCCGCCCAAGAAGAAGCGGAAAACCTTATTGATCGTGGCCGTCGTCGCCGTGGTGGCCATCCTACTGGTGGCCTCGCTAGATCGGAAGAG
>JAKPZB010000112.1 GCA_029560215.1 Methanobacteriota archaeon
ACCAGCTCCGGCGGCACCCAACCCCGTTTGGCGGTGGCGACGCCATAGAGCATGTAGTCCAACTGCCGGACGTTGTGCGCGTCCGTGTCGATGCTGATCATGACCCCTCTCTCCCTGGCCATGGCGCAGTGCACGTCGTTCAGGTCCAGCCGCTCCGGGAAGGAGTTCACCTCCAACGCCACCCCGTTGTCCTTCGCGGCCTGCATCACCCTTTCCATGTCAAAGGAATAGCCTTCCCTTTCCCCGATGATGCGTCCGGTCGGATGCGCCAGGATGTTCACGTTCTCGTTGGATACGGCCGTGACCAAGCGGTCGGTCATCTCCGCCGGGGTCATCTTGAAGCGGGAGTGGACGGCGGCGACAACTATGTCCAGGTCCTCCAGCAGCTTGGGCGGATAATCCAGTCCGCCCTTGTCGTCGATCTCCACCTCCGTGCCCACGAGTAAATGGAGGTCCGGATGCGCCTCGTTCACCTTGCGCACGTGCTCCATGCTCTCCAGCAGCCGCTCCGCGCTCAGCCCGTTGCCGATGGTCAGCGAATGGCTGTGATCGGTTATCGCCAGATACTCATAGCCGCGGGCCTCGGCCGCCTTGGCCATGGCCTCCACGGTATCCACTCCGTCGCTCGCTTCGGAATGAGTGTGCAGATCGCCGCATATGTCGGAGAGCGTCACCACCCGGGGCACCGCCCCTTTCCTGGCCAGGTCCACCTCGCCGCGGTCCTCGCGCATCTCGGGGGGCATCCACTGCATGCCCAGGACCTCGTACACGCCCTCCTCGGTCTCCCCGGCCACCCTGGCCCCGTCCGATGTGCGATAGACCCCGTACTCGTTCACCTTGAAACCGAGGTCGTTGGCCAGTGACCTCATCCTCACGTTGTGCTCTTTGGAGCCGGTGAAGTACTGGAGGGCGGCGCCGTAGGAGGACGGGTCGACCACCCGCATATCCACCTGCACCCCGTCCTGCAGACGGATGGAGGTCTTGGTCTCACCCCTCAGCATCACCTCGGCCGCCTGGGGATAGGAGACGAAGGCGTCCATGGCCCGAGACGGCTCGGAACTTCCGACCAGTATGTCGATGTCCCCGATGGTCTCCCTCATGCGCCGCAGGGAACCGCCCAAGCTCACCAGCTCGAACCCCTGCTCGCGCATGTGCTCCTCCAGGGCCTTGCCCCTCGGATAGGCGTAACCGAGCAACATGCGGCCCTGGCGGGATTCCAGGTAGCGGATGCCCTTCAGGATGTTCTCCTCGGTCCTCTCCCCGAACCCCTTCAGCATCCTGATGCGGTGCTGCTCCGCCGCGGCCTTCAGGTCCTGAAGGTTGGTGACCTTGAGCTCCTTGTACAATCGCCCGGCGGTCTTCGGCCCGACCTCCGGCACCTGCATGACCTGCAGGAGCCCTGCAGGGAACTCGTTGCGCAGGTCGTTGAGGTACTGCAGCTCGCCGGTGCGTATGATCTCCACGATCTTGTCGTGGATGGCCTTGCCGACCCCGGGCACCTGGTCCAGATGCCCCCGGACGTAGAGGTCCTTGATGTCCTCGGTCAGGGAGGAGATCTCCTTGGCCACCCGTCGGTACGCCCTCACCTGGAAGAAAGTGTCCTCCTTCAGCTCCAGGAGGTCGGCCACCTCTTCCAGTATGGAAGCCACCCGGGCGTTGTTATCCACTTACGTCCTCAGTCCTCCTTCTTACAGACCCAGCGGCACTCCTTGTCCCCGGCGGACATCTTGTGCGTCTGGCACCAGCCGTACTCCGGATTGATGACCTCGCAGAAACCGTCCACGAACTTGCCGAACAGGGAGCACAGCTCCGGGGGTTGGTTGGCGAAGGGACAGTGCTTGGCCACCTTGACGACCGCGATCTCGCTCTTCTCCACGATCTCGCCTCGTACTCCGAGAGCGCCTTCCCAGAGGTCGATGAGCGAAGATATGGCTATGCCGTCGCGGTCCACTATCTCATACTCTTCCAGCGCCCGCACCGCGGCCTTCTTGCCCCCGGTGCGCATGATCGGCCCCATGAGCTCGAGCGTCCGATTGGGCCCGTGCGCCCTGACCATCTCGGTCACCGCCGAGGACAGGAAGGTGTGAAGTATCTTCCTCATCTCTGGCGAATTGCTGCTCATGACCACCGCCTTCACCACGGTGCTCCACCAAATGGTGATGGCCTCCTTGGCCATGCTCTCCATCTCCTCGCTGGTCAGATTGTTTTCCTTTTCCGGCATAGCTGTTCCACCTGGGCTGTCCCGCTGCCGCTCACACTATCTGCGTTCAGCCTAGGTATATTTTTTCATGTGTCCTCGGAGGAACGATAAGCTCCAGGTCCACGCCACGGGCCTGGACGGTGGCGGTTCGCGCCATCTATCGTCCAAAGTACGGGGCCAGTGTCCTCCAGCCTTCCGGGGAAGGTAAAAATCGTCATTCCGTGTTGTATGCGAACGTTGAAATACGTTGCCTTGAATAAAAATATCCCACGGTGGGAAATGTTCGAGGGGAACGTGATGTTCATCGGCAAGAAGCCGATCATGAGCTACGTGCTGACCGCGATCCCGAAGCTGGAGAAGCTGGGCGGGCTTACCATCCGAGCTCGCGGGATGTCCATCAGCAAGGCGGTGGATATCGCGCTGATCATCCGGGACCGCTACGTGAAGGATTGCCGCATCGATGGGATCGACGTCCGGACCGAGGTCCTGGGAGGCGAGAACGAAGAAAAGGTGAAGGTGTCCTCTATCGAGATCCGATTGAGCTCCCCGGTAGAGGCCAAATGATCCCCCTGGAGGTTCGAAGGGCGTACCAAAAGCGTCAATACCTAGGTGCCGCCTTTTAATCAACAGGTGCGACCGAAAGGCATCCACATGAACGAGACCAACATCATCTACATCGGCCAAAAACCGATAATGAACTACGTCCTGGCCGCCGGGAAGAGATTGGCCGAGGGCGGTTCCAGCGTGCTCATCCAGGCCCGGGGGAGGTCCATCAGCAAGGCGGTGGACGTGGCGCTGATAACCGTGGACCGTTCGAAGGGCGAGGTGAGGATGGGGGATATCGGGATCAGCACCGAGGTGCTCCCCGGGGCGGACGGCAATCCCCTGAACGTGTCGTCCATCAAGATCGCTTTGAAAAGGCCCTAGGACATCTCGTTGATGAGCAGGTTCATCTCGCTCTCCGGCAGGTTCTTGGGCTCGTAGGGGAGGAGAAGGAGCGAACGCGCCTGGTAGACATCGTCCTTCAGCTTCTGCGCTATCTTGAGGAAGGAACGAAAATCGGTGTTGGTGACGATGTAGGTCATCCCGTCCAACAGGATCACCGAGGGCTTGCCCTTGTTCTTGGTCAGGAAGTTGCGGATGACCGTCTGCATCTTCGCGGTCTCCGTGGGAAGGAGGTACTCCTCGCGGTCCTGGTCCCCGGCCATGGGATCGGCCTTGGTCAGCCAGAGCACCGTGCATTCCTTGCCGATGAACTGCTTGACCTCCTTGGGGCTCATCCGGGAGATGCACAGCCCGTCCCAGCCTGCCCTGACCAGGTCGCGGAAGTCGGCCATGGCCTGCTGGTTGCCCTCTCCCTTGATGAGGATGGTCTTGCCGGGGGCGGCCTCCTGGTTGGTCTCGACGGAACTCTCCTCCTTGGCCTCCAGCCGCGCGCCGAGCTCCAGTTCCAGCTGCCCCTTCTTCAGGGCCTTCTTCTTGGGGATGGAGATCCTCTGGTTCTTCGCCAGTATCTGTATCTCCGTGCTGGTGTAGCTCTTGCGGCAGGTCATGGCGATAAGCTCCTCCAGGGCCTCCCGCATGCCCTCCTCGTATCCCTTCAAGTACCCTTCGGCATACTCTCTGTTCAACCCATCCCTCGTCTGATAATGAATGGCGGCGGTGGCATAACTAACTAGCGGCGGCGAATGATTTAATGGGAAGCGATGGGATGAAGGCTCATGGCTTCCCGGGCCCGCTTCCGCGGCATTAAGAAGACGCCAAAGAACATGGAGAAGGAGATGCTGGCCAACTCCCAGAGGCTGGCGGACGACCCCTCCCTGGTCATCCCCAAGTTGCTGGAGGAGGTCCGCAGGTCCCCCTTCGCCTACCTGGAAAGGGGCCTCGACAAGGTCCAGAGCTATCGCGACGACGCGGAGAAGCTGATCAAGCTGGCCGGCAAGGGCGACCAGTTCGTCCGGGCCTACGCGGCGGTCATCTCGCTCTCCGCCTCCGGGAAGCTGCCTTATCTGACCACCGCCAATCTGCCGGTCGGTCCTGTGTCCTTTGCCATGCGCGGCACGGTCGACCGGGAGAAGCTGATCGGCCTGCAGCATTTCGACGACCCGGACCTACGCCTGCTGGCCTACTGGGACTTGGCCCGCGAGGACCGCCTGCACATCTACTCCACGGAGAAGGGGCTGTACGCCTCCATCTCCGGGCCCAAGGCCCCCGAGGAGTACGTCAAGGAGATGATGGACAACCTGCCCTACCGCACCGTTGAGGGCGATTGCGGGCACGACCGCCCGGCGGTGCGGATCAAATGGGTCTCGGCCGGCAAGGAGGTCCGGGTTTGCGCCGAGTGCGCCTCCGACGTCAACACCGCCCAGCATCTCATGGCCCGGGTGGCCGCCCCCGATCCCTACGACGACCTGAAGGTCAGCGTGGAGCATCGCTATGGCGGAGGACGCCCGGAATGCCATGGCGAGTTCGCCACCCCTCCCGCCCTGATCAAAAGATATCTCGAGGGAGATCTTGACGACCGCGGGCTGATCGCCGAGCACGTCAAGGCCAAAGGGGAATGGATGCGCTCCCGCGGCCTGGTGTACATCCTGGGCCAGGAATGCTACGGCCGGGACGGCGAGGCCTTCCTGAGCGCGCTGAAAGGGAGCGACCAGGAGAAGATTGCTTTGCGGGCGGTGCTCGCTTTGAACGTCCCCATAGTGTCGGACCAGAACCAGGCCGGCAAGGTCATCGGCGAGCTGTGGGACCAGCACGCCAGGGTGATGCTCAATGCGGTGTGCGACGCCTCCACCGCCGACGGCGTGCTGGGCATGAAAGAGCTCACCCCCGGCCAGATGCTGTCAGAGGCCTGCCGGGCGGTGAGGGAGAGGGAGGCCCTGCAGGACCTGCCGCGTTACGCCGGGCTCGGTCCGGTGGGGCAGCTGGCCGACGGTCTCGCTCGTTCCTACCGCACTGGCGGGGCGGCCACCATGCTGCGCATCGTGGAGAGGACCGAGAAGGAGCATCTGCGGCGGGCGATATGCTACGCCTTCCTGGTGGCGGTGAACGAGGCCCAGTCCCGCAAATGGCAGTTCAGCAAGGAGGAGAGGGAATCGGGGGAGCACCTCTCGTCCCCCGCCCTGGAGATGACCAGGTCAGGCGGGGACGCCTACGACCAGGCCCTGAACCATCTCCTGCACGAGTCCGGCTCCGGGGAGACGGCGGTCAGAGAACCCTGACGTCCGCCACCATATGGGATATCGAGGGGGCGTAGGCCTTTACCTCCTTGATCCCCAATACCTCGAAGGGGCGACCGCCGCTACCCTCGCGCAGTCCATCGATTATCCCGTCCGGGATGCGGTCGATGGAGAAGGTGTCCTGGTAGTGGATGATACCCCCTTTTTTGACCAGCGAGAAGGCCTTGGGCAGGAACTGCCAAGTAACGTTCACATAGCCCATGACCACCCGGTCGGCGAAACGTTCACCGGGAAGGTCCCGGTTGTCCCCCTCGAAGACCTGGACCTTGTCGGCCACCCGATTCAGCTCTATGTTTTTTTTCAGAAAGCGCACCGCCTCCGGGTTGATCTCGCAGGCGATGACCTTCTCCGCCTTGGCCTTGGCGGCCAAAGGCATGGTGAAGTAGCCGATGCCGGCGAACATGTCCACGACGGTCTCCCCGCGGCAGTCCAGGGAGGCCATGCGCAGCTTCTCGTCGAAGTTGCCGGAGGAGAACATGACCTTGGTCGGGTCGAGGCGGTAAAGGATGCCGGACTCAGAATGGGTGGTCTCGGTCTCCGTGCCGAAGAGCAGCTCCACGTCCGGCCGGCGCTCCACGCCATGGATTATGCCCTTCTCCAGAAGCACCGTCCGGGCCTTGAGGACCTTGGCGTAGGCTTCCGCGATCTCCCGGCGGTAAGGCAGCAGCGGCTCCGGCAAACGAAGCACGAGCACGTGGCCCAGCCTTTCGTACTTCTCGGGCAGCAGCGCCTTCAGTTCGGACGGAATGTCTAGCCTCTCGGCGATCCTCTCCTGCGGCGGCCGATGGCGGTCCTGGGGCCGCAGCTCCGCCTCCACAACCTCGAACTCAGGAAAGGGATTGTCACCCTTCAACGGGAGGAGTACGGTATCGTCCTTCCTTCCCGGCCTCCATTCCAGGTCCAGCTGCCGGCGGCGGTTCAATTGATTCTTAATACTGTCCGCCTCATCCTTGGGAACGGCGAGCGCTCTCACACCTCACCTCCACAGCAGCCGGAAGATGAGCAAGGGGGCTATGGTCAGCAGCGACGGGCAGGCCTTGAGCAAACCAGGGGCGATGGCGGTGGGAAAATCGATGTCCCCGGTGGCCAGCACGGCCTTCGCCTTCGCGTTGTCCAGCCGGGCGCCGACCTTGTCCAGATCCCGGTCGCACATGCGGACGAAGACCTTGCGTACCCGGTAGGAGTTGCGAAGCTCCTTCCCGTAGACCGCCTTCCATCCTTCTTGGTAGAATGACAATTTCTTCTCCGAGAGGTCGCCCGATCGGAACGCCGTCAAAAAGGTCTCCGCGGCCAGCTTCCCGGCGGTCATGCCGGTGAAGAGCCCGCCGCCGCTGATGGGCTTGGCCATTCCGGCGGCGTCCCCGGCCACCAGCAGCCGGTCGGCGTACGTGATGGGAATATGGCCCAGAGGTATCGCTCCCGAGTAGGTCCTCACCCGCTCGGCTTGGGACCAGCCCTGGGCCTCGAGCAGCCTGGGAAGATAGTCCTGAGGGGTGCCCCTATCCCGGGAGACGCACAGGCCGACCCGGGTCAGGTCGCCACAGGGAATGGCCCAGGCGAAGAAGCCCGGCGCGATGTCGTTCCCCAGGAACACCCGCACCTTGCGCTGGTCCTCCGCCCTCGAACGCAGATCGACCTCCAGTCCCCGGACCAGGTCCCTGGCCTGACCGAGGCCGAGGGAGCGGGCGACGCTGGAGCGATAGCCGTCGGCGGCCAGGACCGCCCGGCAGTCCAGCTCGCCCTCGGAGGCGCGGACGCGTAGCCCGTCAGCGGTCCTTTCCAGGGAATCGACCTTCCTGCCGGTGAGCACCTCCGCTCCGGCCTTCTCCGCCAGGAGCGCGCAGCGGCGGTCGAACTCCCCCCGGTCCACGACCACGGCCTTGACCTCGTTCCCTTGCAGCTCGATGACCCGGCCGCCCGGGAAGTGGATATAAGCCCCGTCGATGGTGTTCAGGACAGCGTCGTTAGCGGAGGCCATCTCCACCACCCTGGGCGTGACGAGCCCGGCGCACTGCACCGGCTCGCCGATGCGCGAATGCTCCTCCAGGACCTTGACGTCCAGCTCGCCGGCCATGTGGGCGGCGGCCACGCATCCGGTCGGACCTCCGCCGGCCACCAGCACGTCGCACTTCATCCGCTTTCCATCCGAGACGGCGTATTTCAAGGTTCTCGCCCGTAAAAAATGAGGTTCAGGAAGGGGTTTGGCCCGACGGCTACTGCTTGGAGACCTTCTCCCAGTCCTTCAGGAAGCGCTCGATGCCGATGTCGGTCAGCGGGTGCTTGAACATCTTCTTGAGCACGTCGAAGGGAATGGTGGCGATGTGCGCGCCCATGCGAGCGGCGTCCGCCACGTGGATGGGGTCCCGCACGCTGGCCACGATGACCTCCGTATCGAAGTCGTAATTGTCCAGGATGTCCATGATGTCGGAGACGAGCGCCATGCCATCCTGTCCCACATCGTCCAGCCTGCCTACGAACGGCGAGACGTAGCGGGCGCCGGCCTTGGCCGCCAGCAGCGCCTGGTTGGCCGAGAATATCAGGGTCATGTTGACCGCCACTCCCTCGTTGGAGAGCAGCTTGGTGGCCTTCAGGCCCTCCTCGGTCATGGGGACCTTGATCACGATGTTCTCGTTGACCGCCGCCAGCTTCATGCCCTCGGCGAACATGCCCTCGGCCTTCAGGCTGATGACCTCCACGCTGATCGGGCCGTCCACGACCTCGCATATCTCGTTGACGATGGTGGCGAAGTCCTTCCTCTCCTTGGCGATGAGGCTGGGATTGGTGGTAACCCCGTCCAGTATGCCCCAGGAGTTGACCTCCTTGATCTGCTCTATGTTGGCGGTGTCGATGAATATCTTCATTTCTTCCTCTCCGTGACCTTGATGGCGGCGGCTATAACTTCCTTTTCGCTCAGTCCGTACTCCCGCATGAGCTCGTCGCTCTCCCCGGACTGCCCGAACACGTCCTGCATGGCCACCCGCTCCATGGGCGTCGGGCATCTTTCCGCGAGCGCCGCGGCGACCAGGGTCCCCACGCCTGAAACGATGTTGTGCTCCTCGGCGGTGACCACGCAGCCGCAGTCCCGGGCGGCCTTTTCCAGGGTCCCCACGTCCAGGGGCTTGATGGTGCTGAGGTTGATGACCCTGGCGTTGATCCCCTTGGCCTTCAGCGCGTCCGCGGCCAATAGGCAGGGGGCGACCATCTGGCCAATGCCCACCAGGGCCACGTCGTTGCCGTCCCTCAGGATGCTGGCCTTGCCGATCTTGAACTCGTCCTCGTTGGAGGTGATGATAGGCACGTCGCTCCGTCCCATGCGCACGTAGGCGGGTCCGTGATGATCGGCCAGGGCCAGCACGGCCCGGTAGGTCTCCGGCCCGTCCGCCGGGACGATGACCGTCATGTTGGGTATGGCGTTCATCAGGGCGATGTCCTCCATGGTCTGATGGGATGCGCCGTCTCCTCCCACGGTGATGCCAGCGTGCGAGGCCACGATCTTGACGTTGAGGTCCGGGTAAGCGATCGACTGCCGCACCTGGTCGTAGGCCCGTCCGGTGGCGAACACCGCGAAGGTCGAAGCGAACACGGTCATTCCGCCGACCGCGAGGCCGGCCGCGGTGCCCATCATGTTCTGCTCGGCGATGCCGCAGTTGAAGAAGCGTTCCGGGTAGGCGGTCTTGAACTCCACGGTGCGGGTGGAGCCGGAAAGGTCGGCGTCCAGGACCACGATGTCCTTTCTGCGCTTGCCCAGCTCGACCAGGGCCTTGCCGTAGTTCTTGCGCTGCGATTCCATGGCCCAGCTCACGCCGATCCCCCCAGCTCGCGCATGGCCTGCTCATACTCCTTCTGGTTGGGCGACTTGCCGTGGAAGCCCACGTTGTTCTCCATGAAGGAGACGCCCTTGCCCTTGACCGTCTTGGCCACGATGACCGTGGGGTCGCCCTTGTGCTGCCGTGCGTCGTTCAACGTCTCCAGCACCTGCCACATGTCATTGCCATCCATGAACAGGACGTTCCAGCCGAAGGCCTTCCACTTGTCGGCCAGCGGTTCCAGGGCCATCACGTCCTCCGTCCGGCCGTCGATCTGCAGGCCGTTGCGGTCGACGATGGCGATGACGTTGTCCAGGTGGTTGTGGGAAGCGAACATGGCCGCCTCCCAGATCTGGCCCTCGGCCATCTCCCCGTCCCCGCACAGGCAGTAGACCTTGCGGTCCAGTTTCTGTAGGCGGAGAGCCAGGGCCAGTCCGTTGGCCACGCTGAGACCCTGTCCCAACGAACCGGTGGACATCTCCACCCCGGGGGTCTTCGCCCGGGAGGGGTGGCCCTGCAGGCGGGAGTGGAGCTTGCGCAGCGTGACCAGCTCTTCCACCGGGAAGTAGCCGCTCTCGGCCAGGGCGGCGTAGTAGATCGGGGCGGCGTGCCCCTTGGAAAGGATGAAATGGTCCCGGTCCTGGGAGTCCTTGCGCTCCGGGGAATGGTCCATGACCTCAAAGAACAGGGCGGTCATGATGTCCGCGGCGGAGAGCGAACCGCCGGGATGTCCGGAACCGGCGGCGAAGATCATCTTAATGACGTGCCGGCGCAGGGAGGCCGCCCTCTGCTCCAGCTCCTTAACACGTCCTTCATTTATGGAGTTCAAAGTAAAGCACCTAGGGATGGGGTGTCCTCATTATAGGGCCATCGCTTAAAAATATTTTCCAAATGTCCGGAAAGGCGTACCACCGAGCAATCAAGGTTTAATCTATTGACAAAGCAATCGCCCACCCATGGCGTTCGAGGTGCCCGTCCAGGGCAACGCAAGGCTGTCCACCATCCTGGAAAGAATGAACTCCGACGAGGAGGTCAAGGCTCTCTGGAAGGCCTCCAACATCAACGCCATCGACCGTCTGGGGTTCAGCGATCACGGTTCAACGCACGTGCGCATAGTCGCTCGCAACGCCCTGAAGATGCTCCGGCTGCTCATGGAGGCGGGGCATCAGCCCGGGGTGGTCCGGAACTACGCCCTGACCAAGGAGGACGCCGAGATCGTGGTGGTCCTGGCCTCCGCCATGCACGACATCGGACTCTCGGTGCACCGCGAGGACCACGACGAGTTCTCCATCATGCTCTCCCCGCCGATACTCCGGCGGTTGCTGAAAGGACTGTACGAGGAGCCGAACCTGACCTTCATGGTCGCCGAGACGCAGCACGCCATGGTCTCCCACCACGAGGGTTTCGTCCCCTACACCATCGAGGGCGGCGTGGTGCGGGTGGCCGACGCCCTGGACATGGAAAAGGGAAGGGCCCGCATACCCTTCGCCAGCAGGAGCATCAACATCCATTCGGTGAGCGCCCTGGCCATCGACAAGGTCCGGGTGGGCAAGGGCCACGAGAGGCCGATCCAGATCGACATCCTGATGAACAACTCGGCCGGGATATTCCAGGTGGATGAACTTTTAAAGGAGAAGATCGCCCGCTCCGGTCTGCGGGACCTCATCACCGTGGAGGTGAAGGTGCCCGAGGCGGAGCGCGGGATTGTGAAGGGTTTGCGCCTCTAATCGTTCTCGATGCGCGGCGCCAGCAGGTAGCGCACGCTTCCCTTTCCGCCGGCAATGTCGAAGTCCAGGCGGACCGGCAGGTCGTTCCCGAGGTTGATGCTCACGTTCGTCCCGCTCGGGATGGCCTTGATGATCGTCGAGAAATAGTCCATGGGGAAGAGCGAACGGATGCTCTCCGAGCACTGCAGATCGACCAGCAGGGCCTTGGGCAGCTTCAGGCTGACCGAGTCGGTGTCGCCGTCCGATACCATCTCGAAGCCCTCGGTGTTGGCGTTGAGCGCCACGTGGTCGGAGATGCTCTCGGCGGCCTTGATGCCCCGCTGCAGCTCGTCCACGGTCACGGTGATGCGGGCCGGGAGGGTCAGGTTGGGGACCTTGGGGTCGCTCATGCCCTCGGTGGAGACCAGGTTCATGCGGCGGGTGACGTTGCCGACCATGAGCACCAGGCGGCCGCGCTCCTCGTCCTGGCGCATCTCGATGATGTCGCCGGACTTCGAGAGCCGGATGACCTCCTTCAGCTTCTCCAGGTCCAGGCCGAGGTCGGTCTCGGCGGCGGAGTACTGTTCGAAGGCGTCCTTGCTCAGGGTCAGGTCGATCATGGCCACGTGGGCCGGGTCGACCGCCTTTAGCTGGATGCCGTTGTCGCTGATCTTGAACTTGGCCTCGTCAATGAGCGTGGAAACGACGTCGACGATCCCCTTGAGAATGTCGGATCTTAATTTGGCCTGAAACATCGGGTCCCCTTCTTTCCACAGTAAAGTCCTATATAATTATAACTTTTCTGCAGATTGAAGGCTAACTCAGTACTCGCGCCAGGAGTGCCCGCAGGATACGCACCGGTAGATCTTGGTCTCCGGTTCATCGGCCGCCCTGGTCTGGCGCAGCACCCAGAAGGCTTCCTGGTGGCCGCATTTGGGGCAGTCGATCCTGGTGCGGGGGAGCGTGGGGGCGTTGCCGTCGATGACGGTCATCTCCTTATCCTTGCCGCTGGTGGTGAAGCAGACCGGCTTGCCATCCTTGGCCACCTCGTGCTTGCACTCCGGGTTCCTGCACACGAACTTCCCATCGTCCGGCTTCATGATCTTGTGGCAGTTGGGACAGAACATTAGATTCTCGCCGAATCACCACAAAAGCTAGGGCTATAAAAAATTATTCAGCGGACCTAGATGAACTTCCAATCGCCTGGCTTGAGGTTCTTGCCCTTTCCAGAGTCCTTGGAGGACCTCTTGGCCAAGCCGGCGATGTTGCGCGGCACCTCGTCATCGGGCTCCTCGCCCTCCTCGTACCATTGCTCGCCCCGCTCGGCATATTCCTGGATGTATTCCTCGTCGCTGGCGGTGGTGAGGTCCTTCAGGTCCCCGAAGCGGATGACCTTCTGCTCCTGCCTGGTCCGTATGGGCTTGGCCGATATGGGGCGCTTTCCGCGGACCGGCCTCTCCTCGGTCGGCTGCTCCCTCGAGGCCTTCTCGTTGCCGCCCACCACCACGGTCATGGAGTTGCCGCCGTGCCTGGCTACATAGTTCATCTCCAGCCTCGACTGCTCCGACAGGATGCCGCCGATGTAGGCGAAGGCGGCGGTGATGATGTAGACGTCGACACGAACGTCGGTGGCGATCTGGATGGTGTCGATGAACGAGGTCAGGTACATCTGCACGAACACGATGTAGGGGGCCAGGAGCGGAACGCCGTCCTTGACCATCTCCAGGATGTGGGAGGGCGTCCAGTCCACGCCGTATACCACCGTGGGAATTATTCCGTTGTCCACCAGCAATGTCAGCAGGAAGACCAGGGTCAGCGGCACCAGCGCGGCCACCACCCCTTTCCAGGGCTTGCCGGCCCGGCGGCCGCTGACGAAGCCGGCCACCATCTGCCCGAAGACGGGAAGCCACCACAGGAGCACGGTCAAAATGAAGGAGTACTTCACCGCGCTCCAGAAGGAATACGGAACTTGGATGTCCTTGAACTTCTTGATCTCCTCGTCCTCATAGACCTCGGAAAGACGGTAGACCCCGCGGTCAATGAGAGTGTTGGTTATCTCATCGTCCGCATCGGCGCTACGCCTGAATACCATCCCATCCCCTTCGGTCGGACAGGTGTCCGACGTTTACAATATAGCACGGTTACTATAAATCACTTTTCCGCGATGGCCGAATGCCAGCATCACCGCGGGATATATCCGCTGAGGCCGTACATGGCCAGGGCGCTCTTGGTGCTCTCCGGGGTGACCCGGTTGGGATGGGTGGCGTACTGGAGGATGTCGTCCAACGGGTAATCCAGAAATTCCGCCAGCAGCTTAAGGCGGGACACCGGGAAGGCCTGCTTCCCCTGCATGATCTGCACCACGCCCCATCCGGGGTGCACCCGGGAACGGTAGCCTATGCGGCGGCCCAGCTCGTTGACCGAACCAGCCTTTTCGATCCCCATCTTGATGATCTGGACCCGGAAGCCGGAGCTCAGCCATACCCGATCGGCGTCGAGGATGCCCCTCGCCCCGTAGCCTATGGCGAGATCGCCCATGATAAACCATCGCACACCTAGGTATAAAACACTTGAGTCGAAAGTTTCGGACCTCTCAGACATGTATGCTCGACCAAAAACGGTTTATATGCATTTGGAGTAGCCTGAACAAGCGAAATGGAACGTTCCGCAGGACCGCGGCCATCCCCAACGAGGGAGATGACCAGCCGTGCATCATCAGGACAGAGATCACTATCCATATATCACAAAATAAGAGGTAATAGAAATGAAAGTCAAGTTCTTAGGCGGCGCCGACCTGGTTGGCAAGCTGGGAATGCTCGTGGAGAACCAAGGCGCCAGCATAATGTTCGAATACGGGATGCGACTGGTGAAGAAGGAGATACCCCAGTTCCCCATGCCCGCCACCAACGTGGACGGCGTGTTCGTCACCCACTCCCATCTGGACCACAGCGGCGCCGTGCCGTTGCTGGTCAAGAACACCGATTGCGACGTGCACTGCAACGAGCTCACCATGGACATCGCGTCCCTGCTGTTCTTCGATTCCATTAAGATCGCCAAGGCCGAGGGCTACACCGACTTCCCGTACAAGGACACGGACATCAAGCACGCCTGGCAGAACTTCCACCCCTTCTACATCGGCGAGACCAGGTCCATCGCCGGGCTGGAGATCGTGGCGCATAACGCCGGGCACATCCCCGGGGCGCAGATGTACGAGATGAAGGGGCACGAGACCACCCTGTTCACCGGCGACCTGCACACCGAGAACACCCGGCTCACCTCCGGAGCGAACCCGGTCAAGTGCGACAACCTGGTCATCGAGGCGACCTACGCCGGCAGGAACCACCCCCCGCGGCCGAAGAGCGAGGCGCTGCTTCAGCAGAAGGTGCGCGAGGTGGTCGAACGGGGCGGCACCGCCATCATACCCTGCTTCGCCGTTGGCCGCATGCAGGAGGTAATGATGATCCTGAAGGACCTTCCCTATGACATGTGGGTGGACGGCATGGGCAAGACGGTGAACAGCATGTACACCGACCACCAGGAGCACCCCTACCTGCGCAGCATGAAGGAGTTCAAGTCCGCCAAGCGCAGCTTCAACCCCGTACGGACGTCCTCCGCTCGCGACAAGGCGAGGCAGGGGCAGGTCATCATCACCACCTCCGGAATGCTGGACGGCGGCCCGGTGCTTCACTACCTGACCGACCAGAAGGACAACTCCAAGAGCGCGGTCATGATGGTCGGGTACCAGGCGGAGAACTCCAACGGCCGCATGCTGAAGGAGAAGGGCAAGGTCGAGGCCCAGGACGGTTCGCTGCTCACCATCAAGTGCGAGGTCATGACCTTCGATCTATCCGCCCACGCCGACCACGATCAGCTGTTGAACTTCATCAAGGGCTGCCAGCCGAACAAGGTCGTGCTCATGCACTCCGACAGCCGCGAGGAGCTGGCCCAGGACCTGGAGGGGGACTACGAGGTCCTGATGCCCCTGCCCGGGGACACCTTCGAGCTCTGAGGGCATCCTTCTTAAGGGTTCACGGAGATTCGTCAACATGGACCTCATCGACCTCTATCTGCAGGAGGACCTGGGACAGGGGGACGTCACCTCCCAGGCCCTGGTGGACGACCGGGAGGGCCGGGCGGTCATCGCCGCCGGGCAGGACGGCGTTCTGGCCGGCGTGGAGGAGGCGGTGGAGGTCTTCCGCCGGGTGGGATGCTCCTGCCAGGTTCTCGCCAACGACGGCGACAAGGTGACCGGCGGACAGAAGGTCCTGGAGATCGACGGTCCTCTCAAAGGAATGCTGGCCGGCGAACGCCTGGCCTTGAACTTCCTGATGCGCATGAGCGGCATCGCCACCCTCACCCGGGCGGTCGTGGACTCGTGCCGCAAGGCCAATCCGAACGTGGTAATCGCCGCCACGCGCAAGACCACTCCCGGCTTCCGGCGTTACGAGAAGAAGGCGGTGCGTATCGGCGGCGGGGACCCCCACCGCTTCGGCCTGGACGACGCCTTCCTGATCAAGGACAATCACCTGACCGTGGTGGGAAGCGTCTTCAAGGCGGTGCGCCGCGCGCAGTCCTTCAGCTTCGGCAAGAAGGTGGAGATAGAGGTGGAGGACCTGGATTCGGCCAAGGAGGCTTCGAGGGCCGGAGCGGACATCATCATGCTGGACAACATGACGCCCGCCCAGGCCAAGGAGTGCTATCTGGCGATAAAGGGGATAGATCAGCGCATCACCGTGGAGGTCTCCGGAGGCATCACCCCGAAGAACGCCAAGGCCTATGCGCACTACGCGGACGTCATATCCATGGGCGCTTTGACGCATTCGGCCCCGGCCATGCACCTCTCCATGCACATCCTGCAGTGATCAGTACCTCACGGGCGGCGCCGCGTTGTTGCAGTCGACGGCGCAGCGATAGGCGTCGTAGATCTGCCAGATGTAGACTATGAGGGCGATCATGCTGAGCAGGACGTAGAGGGCGAAGAACCCGGCGAAGTTGAAGTCCACGGGGTCCATGATGAAGAACAGGGGAACGAACGACACCAAGCTGAGCAGGCCCAGGAGCACCAGTATGCCGATGCCCCGGCCGACCTTCCCGCAGTAGATCTGCCCCACGCCCGGGATCAGCACGGAGAGGATCACGGCCAGTATGGCCTCCTTCTCGTCCTTCCGGTAGGTGTAGGACACGGTGGTCTGATCGCCCTGGCTGTAGCTCTGGAACCCGGTGCTCAGAGGAGCGCCGCATCTATCGCAGAACTGAGCCCCTTCCTTGGCCTGGCTGCCGCATCTTGAACAGAACGCCATTCGAACTTCCCCGGGACGATCATATTTTATCTTGCTTAAGAGAATTTCGAAAGGGTTTTATCGGTAGGGGACGGTGGCCGGACCATGGACTTCTCCAAACACCAATGCCAGTTCTGCGGCCGGCCGGCCACGCAATACGTGTTCGCCGCCTTCTGCTGCGATAGCGAGGACTGCGTGGACAAGGCCCGCGAGGAACGGGGCGGTCCCGGCGGCCACATGAAGGCCAAGATGCACGGCGACATCGTCAACATCAAGGACGAATGAAGGGCGCAAGGGATACCCTTAAAATGACAAGCATTAATTCCAGACGGTCATGCTCGCCAGAATAGTCGGATTCGCCAAGACCTCGCTGCTCGATTGGGACGGTATGGTGGCCACCACCGTCTACCTGCAGGGATGCAACCTGCGCTGCCCGTTCTGCCACAATCCCGACCTGGTATCCGTATCGGCGGAGGCGGAGGAAGCCCCCTGGGAGGTCCTGGAGGAGTACCTGACGGAGAACTCTGACTTTTTAGACGGCGTCGTGGTCACCGGAGGCGAGCCGACCCTGAACCAGGACCTTCCCGACCTGATCCGGAAGATCAAGAAGCTGGGCCTCAAGGTCAAGCTGGATACCAACGGCACCAACCCGGAGATGCTGCAGGACCTGCTGCAGGCCGGTCTGCTCGACTGCGTGGCCATGGACCTAAAGGGCCCGCTGGACCAGCAGTACTCCCAGGTCTGCGGCGCCGAGGTGGACCTGGAGGCGATCAAGCGTTCCATCCACCTGATCATGACCTCTGGGGTCGACTACGAGTTCCGCACCACCGTGGTGCCGCACTACCTCAAGCCGGCGGACATCGAACGCATGGCCTCGTACATCGGCGGGGCCAAGAAGTACGCCCTGCAGCGCTTCAAGAACGACCGGACCCTGGACAAGAGGTTGGGTCAGATCGATCCTTACACCGAGGCGCAGATGCTCGGCATGGCGGAAACGGCGCGCAAGTACGTCAGGAAGGTCATCGTGCGCGGCGTCTGATAACCGGCGACGAGCAGTTTAATAGCCCGTAAGCTCATGGAACCCCGAAAGGCCTGATGGCTAGGGGTCGGGGAGATGGAAACGGGAGACGGCCGGTTAAAGACGTACATCGAGGGTTTCGACAGGATCCTGGAAGGGGGGATACCGACCGGGCACATCGTGTTGGTGGCCGGAACCCCCGGGACGATGAAGTCGTCCATCAGCTACTACATGCTCTACAATCACGCCCTGGAAACAAAACGGACGTCCGTGTACGTCACCCTGGAGCAGAGCCGGGAGAGCCTCCTGCGCCAGATGGAGAAGATGGGCATGGACATCGAGAAGGTCGGCGAGAACCTGAACGTGCTGGACCTCTCTATCATCCGAAAGAAGCTCAAGGAGATCGCCGGCGGCGCGTCCTGGCTGCATGTCTTCAAGACCTACATCACCAACCTCAAGCAGAACCTGAACTTCGACATCCTGGTCATCGATTCCATGGAGGTCCTGGAGACCATGGCCGAGATACGCAACCGCCGCACCGACCTGTTCTACCTGTTCGAATGGTTGAGGGACCTGGGCGTGACCGTGTTCCTCATATCCGAGAGCTCCTCGGAACGGCTGATCGAGGGGAAGTTCGACGAAGGGTACCTCTCCGACGGGATCATCACCCTCAAGATGCAGCTCATCCGCGACGTGGAGATGCAGCGGCGCATCCGATGCGTCAAGATGAGGGAGACCAATCACGACCCCTCGTATTACTCGCTCCTTTACAACGGCGGCCGATTCCAGGTTACCAGGGTGATAAGCGAGTGATCTGATGCGCCTCCCACCAAGCAAGTTCGAGTGCCCCCGATGCGGCTTCGGCGTGCGACCGGGGGACGGGCAGTGCGGTCGATGCGGCGAGGACCTCAAGCCCAAGGCCGCCAAACCGGTGCAGGTCAGTCTCACCTCGGTGAAGCTGGACCGCGGGAAGGAAGCCGAACGTTCGACCGTCCACATCCGCTCCATCGAGACCATCCAGGTGGGCAGGCCGGACAGTTCCATACAGGTCCGGGCGGACGAACTGGACAAGCGAGAGAAGGAACTGCAGGAGCGGGAGCGCCGCCTGAACGTCCTATCTACCGAGCTGGAGGAGCGTTCCAAGAAGAAGCTTGACCAGAAGGAGGCCCAGGCCAGTGTGGACATGGACGAGGTCCGCCGCCGGCTGAGGGAAGAGCTCACCCGTCACTTCGAACCGGAGCTGGAGGCGCTGCAGGCGCAGCTGGACGAGAAGGAGGCGGAGCTGCAGGAGGCCCGGCTGAAACTGCAGATGATGGACGCCGGGCAGGAGATGGAGGAGGTGGACGAGGCGGAGCTGGCCCGCATCACCGAGGACATCTTCAGGATACTGCGTTCGCAGGTCGGGGCTCCCCCGAAGGTCAAGGAGACCGGGGTCCTGCGCACTCACATCCCCCGCCTGGACGAGGTGCTGGGCGGCGGCATACCGCAGGGCCACACCGTTCTGTTCAATGGCGCGCCGGGGACCATGAAGAGCATTCTCACCTACACGATATTGCACCGGGCGGCGGTGAACGGGACGCCTGGACTATACCTGTCGGTCGAGCAGAGCCGGAGGTCGGTCCTCAGGCAGATGGAGCGAATGGGCATGCCCGAGGGGGCCACCAACGGCCTGCTCAGGGTGATGGACATGCGCGAGCTCCGCCGGGAGGTGGCGGAGCACGAGGGCAACTGGCGGGAGCTGATCATGGGTTACGTGTACCGGGAGCAGGAGGCCACCGGCTTCAGGCTCTTCGTCCTGGACTCCCTGGAGTCCTTCAAGGCCCTGACCGAGCACTGCTTCACCCGCCAGGACCTCAAGGACCTCTTCGACTGGTTCAAATCGCTGAACATAACCGTGCTGGTGGTGTCGGAGAGCACCACCGACGAGTACGACGAGGAGGCACAGGGGGAGGCCTACCTCTCGGACGGCATCATGGAGCTCCTGATGCGGGAGATGACCGATTCTCGGGTGCAGCGCTGGGTGCGCTGCGTGAAGATGCGTGGAGCCAACGTCGACAACCGCTACTACAGCATGTTCCACGACGGAAAGGACTTCAATCTGGCGCTGCCTTTGGCCAACCAGCCGTTCTGATAAATTAATTTAAAAAACGGTATTATATACCTGGTATGACCATAAATCCCCGAGGGGATGGGCATGGCCGTAGAAAGGGTGAAGACCTACATCCACAACTTCGATGATTACATCCAGGGCGGGGTGCCAAAGGGTCACGTCATTCTGGTATCGGGCACTCCGGGCACCATGAAGTCATCGATCTGCTACAGCATCCTCTACAACAACGCCAAGAAGAACGGCACCCGCAGCGTCTACATGACCCTGGAGCAGAGCAAGGAGAACCTCCTGCAGCAGATGGACATGATGGGCATGAACGATCCGGCGGTGCAGGAGAAGGTGTACGTTCTGGACCTGGCGACCATCCGGAAGAACGTCACCGAGATGATGGCCAAAGGGAACTGGCTACAGGTCTTCAAGATGTACGCCGAGACGGTCAAGAAGGACCTGGGGTTCGACATCCTGGTGCTGGACTCGCTGGACGTATTGGAGATGGCCGCCCAGATAAGCACCGACCGACGCAACGATCTCTTCTATCTGTTCATGTGGCTGAGGAACATGGGCGTCACGTCCTTCCTGATCGCCGAGACCTCGGTGGACCACATCAACGGCGGGCGCTTCGAGGAAGGATACTTGGCCGACGGCATAATATCCCTGAAGCTGCAGAGCATCGGGGAGAGCGACGTGCAGCGGAGGATAAGGGCGGTTAAACTGCGCTCCACCAACCACAAGACCGGCTACTTCTCGCTGATGTTCAGCGACGGCATGTTCCGGGCCACCCAGGTCATCAATGAGTGACCACCGGGCGTTCGCTAAACATTTTTATATCCCATTTCCATTGGCATCGAGTACCAAAGGGCTCATGGTCTAGCGGTTATGACGTCTGCTTCACACGCAGGAGGTCGCCGGTTCGAATCCGGCTGAGCCCACCACATCTCTTATCCAGACAATTATTTTTTGAATTCAGTTTGGTTATATGCTTTTTCGACTGGCCTTTGTACGATACCGAACGATTGATTTCTTGATTTTTCCTATATGGGTTGGATCGATGCGTGGTCTCTGTTGGGCTCACTACGAACATCATAAAAGTCCAATTAAGAAGTTAATGCCTTCATGTTCGGTCCACTGCGGGAAAAAACAAATTTCGTTAGAATGAATGAATCCTGGCGATATCATCAGAATCGAATTTATATAAATCTAATTGGAATGAATAATAATTACATTTTCACCATGTTTTATTCCGCACTCTTTATCTTTTCTACATTCAATTGGAGGCCTGCCTCGACCAGGTCTTGATGCTGTCAATGGCGGTAGTCCTGGATATGAAAGCCAGTTCCATTCGTGTGCAAAAGTAATTATCTGTTAATAATAAATACAATTAGTATTGTAAGATATATCCGATAGCTATTAATATAGATTGTACACTAAGATATATCGTGACGGTTCGCAAGGGCGGTACCCCGTTCTCACATTACATCGAAGAGGGCGACAAGGTTGAACGAATATACCGCGTTCTCCAGAGCACGCAAGAAAAAAATCGAACATGGTATCGCATCGCTAAGGATGCGGATGTAAGCTATGGCTGGGCGTATAATGTTCTTAAAGGGCTTGAACGTGATGGATTCATCGATGGATTGAAAGTTATCCATCATAGGGAACTGTTCTTGAGATGGGCGGAACGGAAGGACCTCAGACTTTTCCGAGAGTACAACGTTCAGGATCTGGACGAGATCATTGCCAAATCCGAGCTCGATCACGCATTCACCGGTTACTTCGCTGAGAACCAAATCGGTCGGTACCTGTTCCCCCGGTACCGCGAGTTCTATATCAAAAAGGAAGACGCACTGAAATGGCATCAGCTTCTAACAAAACATGGTTATGTGGGAAGGGGGAACACGCAAGTCATTCTAGCCGACGATCATGTGTTCTTCGAGAGGCAATGTATGGGCGATCACCCCCTGGTATCCACACAACAATTGATTGTCGACCTATATCGTACCGGTGCGGAGTGTGCAGAGGCGGCTGATCTGTTAGTGTCGAAGGTGTATCAATGACCGTGCCGCTCTATGATGTTCAGGAAACCGATACAGCGATGGAGGCGCTTAGGGCGATCTCCTCTTCACTACCAGAACCATTCTTGCTCATAGGTGGATGGGCCGTATATCTCACGGTCAACGAGTCATTCAGCAAGGTCCAAGGAACATCGTATCTGGGTTCCAGGGATATCGACGTCTGCTTTCATATCGATACGGGGCAAGATATCAACGCTCTTCGTACCAGCACGTTTGCCCGGGCTTTGGATGTCGTGAAAGAGGCGGGTTACACACCTCATGGCTCCTACCGGTTTTGTAAGATGTTACGCAGAGCCGACGGAACGATCCTGACCGAGGAGACAGCAAAAGGGTTCCCACTTTTTGAGATCACATACCTATACATCGATATGATGGTGGATAATATCCATCCACAGCATAAAAATATTTTCAAATGCGACCCGCTCGATGAGCCTATCGCAGCCCAAATATTCACGGACAGAAGTTATGTTAAGAAAACATTGGGTGATTTTTACGTTCATATCCCCAATCCTGCATCCTTGCTCGCAACCAAGTTAAGGTCTATCCCGCAACGTCAAAAGGACGATAAGCTATGGAAGGACGCCTGCGACATATACTCCATTATTTGGCATTCATCAGAGAGTTATTCGTCCATAATCAGAAAGGTCAAGGCGGAATATCCTGTCGATTGTGTGAAAGCCCGCAATGCCATAACGAATGACGTTGAAAGCCGGGCCGCTTATCACATAGGGATCGATAAGGATGAGTTCAGAGGGGTCATCGACCTTCTCAAGTAGTTTATGGGGCCATTAAGAAAGTTAAAAAAAAATAAAGGGTTTGAACGACTGGCCCGCACTAACGGCCCGAAAATTGATTTCAATTATTTCTCATCTGGCTCAAGTGGTACGTAGTCCCGGCTGAGCCCACCACTCTTCTTATCCAGACAATTATTTTTTGAATTCAATTCAATCGTTTTCAGCCTTTATAGCTGGCTCGGTCCGAAACATGCTGTTGTATGTTTCATTGACCCGGGCGAACGCACGGTCAGCCTTGGCGCGGCAATAGTACCGCTCCGTCGTCTTCGTCGATGTGTGCCTCATGCTCAACGATACCTGATCAGCCCTATAACGGAATCAAAATGTCCGGGCTAGCCAGGTCAAAGTTGTTTAACAACAAAGCCAACAACAAATATTATTTTTAGAAACATAGGTATATAATTTATATAATATACAAAATCCTCCTCATCCGGGGAAGAAGGGTGAGTTTTATAACGTGACACACAATGCCGACGCCCTCATCAGCTATTCGCTCCCGGCGCTGGCCAATGTCTCCGGCGCAATGCTCCTGATAGGTATCACGAGCGAGAGCATGAGCGATATCGCCGTGTACATCAGGATGGACTCCGGGTCGTGGAAAACCCTATTGTACCGAACCGCATCGGGCTCCACCATCTACGCAAGCTACGACCTCCTGGCGAACAGATATGCGAGCTCCAATTTCGCCAGTTCGCACACCTGGTGCATAAAGGTGAACGACCTCAACCACAATGACATTGGCGGGGAGGTGCAGTATGTTACCCTACAGGTCAGTGGAACAACGGACCCGAAGGATCCCGATACGGACGGCGACGGAATACTGGACGGCGAGGAGGTCGATCTGGGCGTCGACGGCTGGTCGACGAACCCGGTGCTCACCGACACGGACGGCGACGACCTTTCAGACTATATCGAGATAAACGGAATCTATACGCCCTGCCATACCGAGACCGATCCCACGCTCAAGGACACTGATGGTGACGGTTACAACGACAGCGACGATCTGTACATGGGCGATGCCGTTGTTCGGGTCACCATTGAAACATTGAAGACATTGGATATCTACTGGTTCGATCAGCAGGAGATCAACGTTGTTTTTGTGATCAAGTACATAGAGGGCGAGCAGGAACTAGCGACCAAAGAGGTCGTCGATGCGTACTTCAACACGATCGAAGAACTCGGATGGGCATATGACATCGATATACCGGACAACGCTACCACAGTAACCATTGGCATAGAGGCGGCAGGAAAGGATTGCAGCGTTGCTGGTGGAGATTTAAAGCTCGACATCAATTCCACAGGCTCGGAAGAGCTGAGGATCGTATGGCATATCGACCCCGACAATCCTTATTATGGGTACGGGCAGGGGAGCGGCGGTGAAGATGATGCCGAGATCGGTTACAGTCTTCAGCTCTGTTGTGCGGAAAAAGCGAATGTCATAATAATAAACGGCACGGGGGACGGCGGGGACTACGGTCTTGACGAGGTCTCTCCCGGCGTATACCGGTACTCCGCCGACGAACAGGTGTACCTGATCAATCTGAACGTCAGCTCTGCGAGCGCGCACTTCGAGCAGGGCATGAACACAATTATCCTCCCGAGGGCCATCGCCCTCGAGTGCCAGCTGAACGATACGCTGTACGATCTCGGTTCCATGAACAGTTCGAACGTCCTGTACAACGCCTCCTTCTACAGCACGAACATGAGCAGCTCCACCTCATCCTCTCACATCGTGGTCGTGATAACGAAAGATGTCACAGCCACGCAGGCGGAGGATATCCTGGAGATGCTGACGCTCAACTCCACCGGCGCCCGCATAGGAAATAATGTGACGATATCTTCCACAGCGCTCTACCTGCTGCACCTGCCGGGCGATGTTCTCTCCGCGATACCGACGTCCGTGGAGAACGCCGGTCTGGGCAGCGGCCCGAGCTACTTCAGCTGGAGCGGTCTGATAAAGACCATCGTCAATATGACGTTCAACTTCTTGTTCTGGTGGGCCGCCGGCGGGGTGCTACTTCTCTGGCTGCACCTGAAGGCGATAGGGCTGGAGGCGAAGGGAGGCCTCTGTGCAGGCGTGGGAGCAATGATAGAGGATGCGGTGGATCACATCGTAGATGGACTCAATGCGCTCAAGGATATGCTGCTGGATTTCGTGTATGATACTATACTCTCTTCCATCTCCTCTTTCATAGGCGACATCTGGAGCGGAGTGGTCAGCTGGGGATCCGGGTTGGTAGCATCCCTGTATCAACTAGGCGGGCAGGTTGATTTTGGCTCGATGTCCGTGGCCCAAGCCGCCGATCAGTTCGTCGATGCGCTGATATTCAATGGGGTATTCCTCTGCGTGGTTGCTCTAGCCATTGCGCTGTACGCGGTGATGCTGGTGCTGAACCCAGTAATAGCGCCGTACGCCTTCGTGCTATCCGAGGTCGCACCGCTGCTCATCATCGCGATACTCATGGGCGGTTCCGGTCTTCTCACCGGAGCCAGTTCCTCCGGGATAGCCATGGCGTCGGACATCGTAGATCTAATCAGCGAATTCCTTGGAGATGGGCTCGTTATTTTCGAAACGACAATGTGGAGCATCATCACGAGTGTGGTTGGTACGCTCATGACCTCAGTGGCAGCAGCAGTGAAGGTCTGTGCAGGCACCATCCTTTCATTTGTCGTGTCGATCGTAGGAGCCATTCTGTCCTTTACTGCCCTTACCCAGATCAATGAGCTAACAACTGATTTTTCAATAATAATGTGCATTATTGGTTGTATAGCATCAAGTGTTGGTTTTATATTGGCATTAACAGGGCCTAATCTGGATAAAAAAATATGCCCTGGGTTCACTGCCGTCTCTACATTGATATCCGGTCTCAGTTTCGGTGTATCGATCTTATCATTGGGGGAAACCTATAATAAATATGCGATGGGAGAGTGATTTCTTGAACAGCAATCGAGGAGATGCATTGTTTGAGGAAAAGCTGTTGGAATGTTATCTGCCTAGAGGGTGGGAATCATATCAAAAAAATATCCTGAAAGCATGCGGACTTCGCGGATGCAATGCGTTTATTTTATTGCTATTCTTTTTATCTTTATGGATACAATTCGAAGAACAATTGTTTAACTTTAGTGCTTTTCTTTGTGAGGTACTGGTATTAATCATTATTCTAATAATGTATTATCTGGGTGAGAATGTATATAAAAATCAGTGCGTTTCCTCTAGACCCATAACCGTCTACTCAGGTGGGGTGACGATTCCCCCAATATACATCAGAGCTCTGTCCAAGGAGAAAGGCTTCATTCACAAGGACCTCATCGATCACCTCGAGGTAAGATGGCACAAGGAGCATACAGCCTACTTTTCCAAGGTAAGCAGTATAAATTGGTACGACGCACCCGTTGAGTTCGTCGTCCACCTTAAGAACGGAAAAGCTATAAGCTCCGGGAAGAGGCCTCCCGAGAGCATACTGGAAGCGGTTGATACGATGGAGAAGGCCTGGGGGATCAAAGTGATACGCCAGGGCTTCAAGAGAGGAAGGATGGAAAAGATCGTGAACCTGGAGACGGTGGAGGAGAGGGAGCTTTGACGGAACAGCATCGCTTTAACAGATTGTATGGGCATGGGACGAAGCTGGTCGGAAAGGTCTCATAAAAACATATGTTAGTTGGGTCAATCGTCCGGGCCCCCTCCCTCAGCTTTATCCGAACGAACCTAAGGTCATACGGCCCTAAGAGGGATGTGTGCGCGGATGTTGATGAAAATTTGACATCCTCGGGGTCCGTTGATCAATTCATGAGCGAAAAGATAAACCAGATGGACAGCCTGATCGGGACACCTCAACGATCTCGGATAATAATAAAATAAAAGGGTTTGAACGACTGGCCTGCGCATACCATCCGATAATTGATTTTAAATTTTCAATGTCTGGCTTGAGTGACTCGTGGTCCCGGCTGAGCCCACCACATTTCTAACAACGATGATTTGGATGAATATTTTCTCTCTTCCCAAGCGCTGGCGCGATCGCGTCGCCCTTTCCCCTCTCATTCATCTACTATAAGCCGATATCGAAATGCTTTTAAAAGGGTATTTAAATAAGGTGAGGAAAGGTGACCTCATGGCCAAGATAAAGATCGAGAACGTCGTCGCTTCCACTTCCCTTGGAGAAGAGCTTGACCTTCAATCCATCGCTCTCGCCCTGGACGGCGCGGAGTACGAGCCGGAGCAGTTCCCCGGCCTGATCTACCGTCTCAAGGAGCCCAAGACCGCCACGCTGCTCTTCCGCAGCGGAAAGGTCGTCTGCACCGGCGGACGCTCGCTACCCCACGTGCAGGAGGCCATCAAGAAGGTGGCCAAGCAGATCGAGAAGGCGGGCATCAAGATCAAGGTCCAGCCGGAGATCGTGGTCCAGAACATCGTGGCCTCCTCGGACCTGGGCCAGGAGATCAACCTGAACGCTATAGCCATATCCCTCGGTTTGGAAAGGGTGGAGTACGAGCCTGAGCAGTTCCCCGGTCTGGTGTACCGCCTGGACTCGCCCAAGGTCGTCGTGCTGCTGTTCGGCTCCGGCAAGCTGGTCTGCACCGGCGCCAAGGTCGAGAAGGATGCGGCCGAGGCGGTGGACAAGATCACCGAGGAGCTGAAGGCGGCCGGCCTGCTGAAGTAGGCCCCCCTCTCTTTACAACTTTTTTTTACCATCAGGAAGAGGATTTCTGCCATGCAAGACGCAGGAAGTCCGTCGCTCGATACGACATTGCTGACCCCGCGCCTGCTACTGAGGCCGATGGTACTGGAGGACGCCGAGGCCATGCATGCTTTCAAGTCCGATCCGGAAGCCACCCGGTGGTTCGGCCAGGAACCGAAGACCGGCATCGAACAGACCCGTGGTTGGGTCCGCTCCGGGTTGGAAGGTCGAAAGGAGGGAACGTCCATTACCTGGGCGATCACCCTTCGGGACACCGGCCAAGTGATAGGCGAATGCTGCCTCTGGAACATAGACCGCAGTTCAATGCGCGCCGAACTGGGCTATGAACTGCTGCGCTCCTACTGGAAGCGCGGGCTGATGAGCGAGGCTCTCAAGGCCGTCCTGGAGTACAGTTTTAGTGAGATGCGATTGAACCGCATCGAGGCCAATCCGCTGAGCATCAATCTCGACTCACAGAAGGTCCTGATCGGACTAGGCTTCAAACAGGAAGGCAGGCTACGCCAAAGGTATCATCACCAGGGCCAATGGCACGACGAGATGTGGTTCGGGCTGCTCCAGAGCGAATGGACCGAGAGGCCCAAGCACTGAGATATATCGATCACCTCTTCTCCCGGGCCTCGTTCTCGGCCATCCTGGCCTTTACCAGCCGGTAGACCAGGTCCTTGGGCAGCGGATCGTCATAGGAGAAATGTATGGTCGCCGTGGTCCTGCTGAAGGCGGACAGCTCTCCTTCGAACGCATTCATCAGCCTCGGGCTCATCAGGTGCAGGCTGTAGTGGTCCTGGTAAGCGGCGTAGCCGACCAGATGACCATAGTGTTCGAAGATGGGGATGCGATAACGGAATATCTCCTTGGAGTCCGGGGCCGCCGACCTGATGACCGCCCGCAAGTTCCCTATGATCTCCTGGACCGTCACCGGGAGGGATGCCAGGTATTCCTCGACGCTCTCCGGTCCCTTGGCCGTCCTGACCTTCTTGCCGTCCATGGTCATCCCGCGATAACATCGGGGTCGGAGGTATTAATCCCTCGGAGGCCGGCCTCAGAGCACCAATTAATAAACGATACGCGGTAAGGAAGGATCGTTCAGGAGGCAAACCGTTGAAGCGCGTCCACCATTTCATGACCGAGCTCGGAGCGATGTACGCGGTCGAGGAGAACGGAGCCATCACCGAGGTCCGGCTTCCCGGGGAGAGCGAGCCCGCCGGGGAGAGGGTGGCCACCCCCCTTCTCAAGAAGACCGCAGCGCAGATAACGGAATATCTCGCCGGGAAACGAAAGGAGTTCGCCGTTCCCCTGGCCCTCAATGGCACCGAGTTCGCATTGAAGGTCTGGAAGGAGATGTCGGCGATACCGTACGGTGAGGTGCGTACCTACGGGGAACTGGCCAAGGCCATCGGGCGCCCCGGGGCCGCGCGTGCCGTGGGGCAGGCCTGTAATCGTAACCCCATCCCGATCATCGTCCCCTGCCACCGGGTGGTGGGGGCCGGCGGAAAGCTCACCGGATACGCTGGCGGTCTGGCCCTGAAGGAAAAATTGCTGGAGCTGGAAAAAGATGCCTCGCTTTGAATACGGCCAGGCAGAGCTCGATCACCTGCGCCGGAAGGACAGGAGATTGGGTCGGGTTATAGATGCGGCCGGCATTCTCCGAGCCGAGATGTATCCCGATCTATTCACCGCGCTGGTCAGCAGCGTGGTCGGCCAGCAGATATCGGGCAAGGCCGCCGTCACCGTCTGGAACCGGGTGGTGGAACGCTTCGGCGAGATCACCCCGTCCCGGCTGGACCAGGCGTCGCTGGAGGACATCCAGTCCTGCGGCATGTCCTTCCGCAAGGCCGAGTACGTCAAGGGCATCGCGGAGGCCTGCGCCAACGGAAAGCTGGACCTGGAGGGGCTGAAAGAGCTTCCGGACGAAGAGGTCGTCAAGGCCCTGGTATCTTTGAAGGGAATCGGTCCCTGGACCGCGGAGATGATGCTCATCTTCTCCCTGGGGAGGAGGGACGTGGTGAGCTGGGGCGACCTGGCCATCCGCCGGGGCATGATGTCGCTGTACGGCCTGGAGTCCATGACCAGGCAGGAGTTCGACCGATACCGGTCCAGGTACACGCCTTACGGCAGCGTGGCCTCCCTGTACATCTGGGAGCTGGCGCACCGACCAGAGCTTCTTGAAGGGCCATCCAGGAACACGGTATGATAATTATCGTTAAGTATGAATTTAGCGATATCTGCGGTTATGGCAATGTCCAAGAAGGATCTCGGAAAGCAAAAGAAGAAGAACGAAGAGAAGAAGGCCGCCGCCGCGGACAAGGCCGCTCCGGCCAAGGGAAAGAAGAAGTAAATCCTTCTCTCGAAATCATCTTCCGGTCCATCGGACCGCCGAACGCCCCGCTGGGGGTAACAAATCTGTTTTTCCATTTTGTCCACCCGTTAGCATAAGCTCCCTTAGGCAGTCGGTTTATATCCGGCGGCCGATACGGTTCCAAATGCCCGGCGAGCCGATCATCGAAATGCACAAGGTCTGCGTCAGCAAAGGCTCGGCCACCTTGCTTAGGGACGTGGACCTGACCATCCAGGAAGGGGAGAGATTGGTCATACTGGGTCCGAACGGCTCCGGGAAATCTTCCCTGATCAAGACCATGATGGGCGAGCACCGCCACGACACCTCCGTGCCCGGTTCCTACGTGAAGCTGCGCGGCTTGGAGCTGTGGAACCTCTTCGACGTGCGGAAGGCCTTCGGCCTGGTGTCCGCCGACCTGCAGGTGGATCTGTCCAGGGACATGGACTGCCTGGAAGCGGTGCTTTCCGGGTTCTTCGGTTCCGTGGGCACCAACCGCTCGCAGGACATCGGCCCGGAGATGGAGAAGCTGGCCATGGAGGCCTTGACCACGGTTGGCTCCTCCCATCTGGCGGAACGGAGATACTATACGCTATCGACAGGAGAGGCGCGCCGGGTGCTGATGGCCCGGGCCCTGGTGAACTCCCCGGAGGCGCTGATCCTGGACGAGCCCATGAACTCCCTGGACCTCACCGGGAAAAGGCTGGTCCGTTCGGCCATCAGGAAGCTGGCCAGGGAAGGGCGGTCGCTGGTGCTGGTCACCCATGACCCGGCGGACATCGTGCCGGAGATCGACCGGGTCGTCATGATCAAGGACGGCGGGGTGTTCAGGGACGGGGGGATGCAGTTCCTGAACGAGGAGAACCTTTCCATACTATATGACGGACCCATCGGGCTACGCCAGATGGAAGGCAGGTACATGGCTTGGCCGAAGGACCCATAAAAACGAAGATGGCAGGCTTGTTCAGGCCGGCAGAATGGTTTTTTTATAGGTTCCTGGTCCCAGGTCGCCGCCGCCTCATCAATCGGCCGGTCCGAATCCGGTCTAACAGAACTTTCATCACTTCCGCACCGGAGGTTTTTGCTAACGCTGATATACCTTCCAATGGTTTTACCGGGTTCGTATGTACGATCCCAGAATGCGCAAGTTGGCCGACGTGCTCATCGATCATTCCGTGAAGCTCCAGAAGGGGGAGACCGTCTACATCGAAGCGTTCGACATCCCCACCGAGATGGTGGA
>JAKPZB010000017.1 GCA_029560215.1 Methanobacteriota archaeon
CGGTCGACAAGAGCCCGGACGGATCCAGCATGACCTGCCCCAAGTGCGAAAAGGTCGGCACCGTGACCAAGGACGTGGACCTGGTGGACGACCTGTTCGACCAGGCAGGCCTGATGGGCACCAAGGTCGAGCTCATCTCTCCGGAGTCGGAAGAGGGAGAGATGCTCCTGAAGGCCTTCGGGGGCATGGCCGGACTTCTCAGATTCAGCATAGGTGGGTAAATGGATGCCCTAGGTCATTTCGAGGAACATATCAGATCCAAGCTAGCCGCGGGGCTCGCCGCCATGGGATTCGTCGGCGAGGTGGTCCTGGAGAGGCCGGACCACGAGATGGCCGATCTGGCGTTGCCGTGCTTCCAGTTCGCCAAGCAGCTGCGCAAGTCGCCGCCGATTATCGCCCAGGAACTTTCCGCCCGCATATCCCCGGACGATCACATCGGCAAGGTCTGGGCCGACAAGGGCTACATCAACTTCCGGGTCAACGAATCCCTGCTCAGCGAGCTGGTCATAAAGGACGCCCTGCAGCGCCGGGAAGAGTTCGGTAAGGGCGACCCCAGGCCGGGCAGGGTGCTCCTGGAGCACACCTCGGTGAACCCCACCGGACCGATCCATGTCGGTCGAGCCCGGAACCCGCTGATAGGCGACACCCTGGCCAGATGCCTGCGCATGTGCGGGCACGACGTCAGCACCGAGTACTACGTCAACGACGTGGGGAAGCAGGTGGTGCTGCTGACCTGGGCCTTGTCCAACCTTACGGAGAAGGACGTGCCGCCTTCGGAACGCCAGAAGGACGACCACCGGCTGGTCGGTTACTACCAGGCGGCGAACAAGATGATGGAGTCCTCGGCCGAGGTCGCCAACGACATAGCGGTCATGACCCAGAGGTTCGAGGCGGGCGACCCGGAGGTCATCGCCCAGGTCCGCCGCACCGTCGACCTGATGCTGGATGGCATCAAGGAGAGCCTGGGAGGGGTGAACGTCTTCCTGGACCGCTACACCTACGAATCGCAGTTCATCCTGGACGGCTCGGCCAGGGAGATCGTGGAGCGGTTGAAGGCCTCCAGCTACGCCGAGAAGGACGACGGCGCCTACTATCTGAACCTGGAGGAGTTCGGGGTGCACGGACGCGACACCCGCTTCTTCTTCACCCGAAAGGACGGCACTACGCTGTACACCACTCGGGACCTCGCGTACCACATGGACAAGTTCAGGCGGGCCGACGAGCTGCTGAACATCCTGGGCGAGGACCAGAAGCTGGGACAGAAGCAGCTCGCTTCCGCCCTCAAGATCCTGGGGTCGGAGAGGTCCCCGGAGTGCATCTATTACTCTTTCGTCTCCCTCCCGGAGGGCCGGATGTCCACCAGGAAGGGAGTGGTCGTCTATCTGGACGATCTGTTGGAGGAGGCGGTGGAACGCGCCTACCAGGAGGTGTGCTCACGCCGCCCCGACCTGGACGAGGAGAAGAAGCGCGGCATCGCCCAGGACATCGGCGTAGGCGCCGTGCGCTACAATATCATTCGCGTTCAAGCTGAGAAGCAGCTCATATTCAAGTGGGAGGAGGCGCTGAACTTCGAGGGGAACAGCGCTCCCTTCGTGCAGTACGCGCACGCGCGCTGCTGCTCCATACTTCGTAAGACGGGAGATTTTAATAAAAGCGCCGACGTATCGGTTCTGACAGACCCGTACGAGCGCAAGCTCGTGTGGATACTGGCGCAGTTCCCGGAAGTGGTTCGGCAGGCGGGGGACAAACGCCGCATAAACATGCTCCCCACCTATGGTCACGAGCTGGCTTCGGCCCTGAACCAGTTCTACGGCGCGGTGCCGGTGCTCCGGTCGGAGCACCAGGACGCCAGGCTGTGCCTGGTGGAGGCGGCCCGCTGGGCATTGCGAAACGCCTTGGTGACCATGGGAATAGCGGCTCCGGAGGAGATGTGATGGTGGACATAAGGAAGCTCAAGGACGACGACAAATCGCAAGTGAGGACGCTGGAGCTATTCTGCATCCGCGAATATCTGGAAGGCTCGCTACAGAAGAGCTGGGACGACCTTCCGGCCGAACTCATGGAGCAGTTGGGCGCCTCCACCAAGGACTCCTACGACTTCTACCGCGACGGCGGTATGAGCTATGTCGCCGTGGAAAAGGGGCAGGTGGTCGGCTTCCTGTTCTCCAGATCATCCAGCACGTCAACAACATCGAGAAGGTGCTTTGGATCGAGAACCTGGGAGTGCACCCGGAACACCGCCGCAAGGGCGTCGGACTGAAGCTGCTCCGCCGCGCCTCGCTGGACGCCAAGAAGAAGGGGGCCAAGGCGGTTCAGAGCGTGGTCATGCCGGACGCCAAGGACGCGGTCATGCTGCACAAGAAGGTCGGCTTCTTCATCGACGGCAGGAAGTTCGCCTTCCTGGACCTGGAAAACTTTCAGTGATCAGAACTGGAGGATGTAATCCTCCTTTCCGTACTTTTCCTCGATGAGGGCGCTGACCCTCCCTTTCTCCCTTTCGTTCACCGGTATGCACACCGCCCTCTGTTCCAGCTCTTCGGAGAACGCTTGCACCAGGGCGTCCTTCACCTCGTTCATGTCCGGCGACCGCCCCAGTTCATCGCGCAGACAGGTTATCTGCTCTCTGGTCCGGGAGTGCTTGTCATGCCTCGGACGAAGGACCCTCATCATGCGGTCCAGATCGGTGTCGACCAGCAGCGTCCCGTGCACCATGAGCATACCTTTCTTCCTGGTCTGGGCGCTTCCGGATATCTTCCTTCCGTTGACGATTATGTCATTGGGGGGTTTGTGCTCCGCCTCCACGCCGAGCGAGCGCAGGGCCTTGACGATGACCCCGCAGGTGAGGATGTAGGCGTCCTCCGGCTTAGGTATCGCGCCTTGGTCGATCGTCAGAGAGAAGATCAATTGGCCTTGGTCGGTGAATATCGTGCTTCCGCCGGACATCCGCCGCACCAGGAAGACCTTCTCGTCCAGAAGCACCTGCGGATCGACCGCCGCGTCCACCTTCTCGAAGTAGCCCAGGGAGACCGTCGGCCTATCCCTAACGTACAGGTGCAGGGTCGGAGGCATCAGGCCTTGGGAGCAGGATTCCAGTATCGCCTCTTCGAGCGCGACGGAATAAAGGGGATGGCAGAGACCGGAGTCCACAAGGCGCAGCATTCAAAAATAAAAAGAAAAGGGATGGTAAAAGGTTTTGCCTACTTCCTCTTGGCCGGCGGGGCGGGCTCCTTCTTCTTGCCGGACATCATGGGCAGCTTCTTCCTGAAGAGGAAGAGCACTACGACCACGATGATCACGGCGAAGATGCCGCCGTAGAGCAGCCAGGACTTCCAGGCAGCCTCCTCCACGGTCAGGGACTTGGTGGCGGAGTTGTCGGTCATCTTGGAGGTGACCTCCTTGTCGGCGCTGACGTTCACCTGCAGGGTGTAGTCACCCTTGGAGCCGAAGGAGTACTTGAACCTCAGCTGGCCGGTCTCTCCGACCTGGAGCTCGTCGTCCACGGTGTCGTTGACCAGTAGGACGCTATCATCGGTGAGCAGTTTCGTGGAGCCATCAAGGTTCACCTTGTACAGCTGGCCGTAGATACCCTCGGCGGTCGCGGTGCCCACGTTGGTCACGTTGACGTAGATGTAGCCATCCTCGCCCTCCACGAACTTGATGGGATCGAAGGTCACGACGCCGACGCGGAGGTCCGGACGGGCCGAGGACTCGATCTTCAGGCTGTAGGTGGTGTTGGCCACGTTCCCGGCTTTGTCGGTCAGTGTCAGCTTGACGGTGAAGGTCTTAATCGCCGAGTAGTTGTGTGTCGGGCTGGCCAGGGTGCTGTTGGTCCCGTCGCCGAAGTCCCAGAGGTAGCTGGCGATGCCGCTGGCGTCGCTGGATGCCGAGGCGTCGAAGGTCAGGGTCTGGTTCTCCTTGGCGCTGGTGACCACGGTGCCGTTCAGCTTCACCGAGAACTTCACGGTGGGCTTCACGGTGTCCTTCACG
>JAKPZB010000035.1 GCA_029560215.1 Methanobacteriota archaeon
GAACTGGGAGCCGTGGTCGGTAAGCACCTGGCGGGGCCGGCCGAACATGCGCACTGCGGTGCGCAACACGTCCGTCACCGCCTCGGCGGTGGCGCTGGCCAGCAGACGGCTGGCCAGCACGAACCGGGAGTGATCGTCGATTATCGTGACCAGGTATCGGTTCTGCAACGCATCGGGTACCATCACGTCCATCTGCCACAGGGAATTGGAATGCTTCCGCGAGAAGGCCTTCCAGACACGCCTGGCCTTCGGGCCAGGCGTGATGAGGCCTTCCTCGACCAGCACCTCGTATACCTTCTGATGGCTCAGGTCGATGCCGAGCATCGCCCTGATCTTCTGCGCGCCGAGTTCCGGATGCCTCCGTTTCAGGTCGACTATCTCGTCGGCGTACCAGTAACGCTTGACGCGCACCCGCTTGGGTGCGCTGGACCTGGAGCGCAGGGCGTCCCAGCTCTTCGCTTTCTTCCAGATGTTCCACCATTTGTTCACGAACCCGAGGGAGACGCCAGCCCAGCGAGCGGCGCTCGCTTGGCTGTCTCCCTTCCTGATCCGGTTCACCACATATTTCCGGACCTTGAACCAGTCCCTGACCTTTCGTTTATCTATTACCTCTGCCTTTGTACCACTGGGTATCTCGTCGAGCATGGTTTGTTCTCCAATTAGCCCTCAACGAGGTACCCACTTTTCCAACCTCGCGAAAGGCCAGGGAATATTCTTCCCGGACCTTTCACGATGTTGGTTGATAACACAGCATTTAAGCTTACTAGCGTCCCTGCTCGCCCCGATCGATAATCAGGCACCATAATTAATATGGCGGACCGGGGTATATTCGCCTGATGTTCCGTGAGCCATCCTAACGTAGGGATCCTGCCCCAGGAGATCATCGACTTCCTGCTCTCACCCGGAGGGCATTCCCTCCTGGTCAAGGGGGAGGCCGGCACCGGCAAGACGACCATGGCCCTGCAGATCATCGAGGCGCTGTCGGACCAGCAGCCTGAGTACTACCTTTCCTCCCGCGTCTCGGACATCGCCCTCTACCATCAGTTCCCCTGGTTGAAGGAAAGGGTGCAGCGGAACCAGCTGATGAGGGCGGGCATGGCCTTCCTCCGGCGCTCCTGGGCAAAGGAAGGGGCGCGAAGGGAGTTGGGCGAGGCCGAGCCGCAGGTGGACCGCCGGGAGCTCAATCGTCTGGAAGGACAGATCGAGGCAGGTGAGCTCGGCCTGGAGGAAGAGGAGGGGGAGGTGGTCCACCCGGACGGCTCGATCA
>JAKPZB010000134.1 GCA_029560215.1 Methanobacteriota archaeon
CCGACGCGGAGCGGTACGATCATGCCATACGGACGGTGATGGACGATCCCAACGTGGCCTGCGTCGTGGCGCTGCTGGCGCCGACCGACCTGGTGGACATATCCTCCGTGGCTGAAACGCTCACAGCGTTCGCCGGTTCATCACCGAAACCGATCGTGGCATCCTTCGTCGGGGGCAAGGAGACGATGGCCCCCATGGAGATGCTGAAGGCGGCCGGCATTCCTAACTATCCTTCGCCTGAAAGAGGAATACGGGCGCTGGCGGCCATGGTGGAGCACCGCCGCAGCCTGGACCGCCCGGAACCCCGTCCGGTCCCGCCCTTTGCCGCCGATCACGATGAGGTGAAGGAGATAATCAGGCATGTGCGAATGGAAGGCCGGTTGCAGCTGAGCGAGGCCGAGGGCAAGGGAATATTGAAGGCGTACGGGATCGCCACGCCCATGGAGGGCATCGCCAAGGACCTCAAGAGGGCCCTGGACCTCGCCGAGAGCATCGGCTACCCGGTGGTGATGAAGGTGGAGTCCCCGGACATCGCCCACAAGACCGACGTGGGCGGCGTCGTCCTGGACATAGACGACCCGCAGGAGCTGGAAAGGTCGTACCAGGTCATGCTGAGCAAGGTCCGCGAAAAGATGCCCAAGGCCAAGATCAACGGGGTCTCCATACAGAGGATGGTCAAGGGCCGGGAGGTCATCGTCGGAATGGTGCGGGACGACCAGTTCGGTCCCGTGATAACCTTCGGGCTGGGCGGCATATTCGTGGAGATAATGCGCGACGTCACCCAGGGGATCGCGCCCCTGGACCGGGACGACGTGGAGCGCATGGTCCGTTCCATACGGGCCTATCCGATGCTGGCCGGAGCCCGCGGCAAACGCCCCGGGGACATACCGGCGCTGGTGGAGGTCATACTCAAGATCTCCCAGATGGCCATGGAGTTCCCCGAGCTCGAGGAGCTGGAGATGAACTCGGTCATGGTGGGGGACGAGGGGACCGGGGTCACGGCGGTGGACGCGTTGGTCACGATCAAGGGGGAGCAGCAATGAGATCTCTGTATCTAGGTTCGGTGGTAGAGAAGTCGGGCAAGTCCATGGTCACTCTCGGGCTCGCCAAGAACTTCCAGGGCCAGGTGGGCTTCTTCAAGCCCTTCAAGGAACGTCTCATGCGGGAGGGGGACCGGGTGATCGACCAGGACGCCTACCTCATGCGTCACGTGCTGAACTTGGACAAGCCGGAGGAGGTGCTGTGCCCCTTCACCTACGACGTGTTCCGGGCGGCCCGCATGGATGAGGTGAAAGCGGCCTACAAGAAGGCCGCCTGCGACTGCGAGATGATGCTGATCGAGGGCACCAGGGAGGTGACCACCGGATACCTGAACGACGTCTCCGGACTGGCGATCACCGAGGCCACCGGTTCGGACCTGGTACTGATCTCCACGCCGGAAGCGGCCGCCCTTGACAAGATCGCCATGCTCCACAAGCTCAGCGAGAAGTACAAGATCAAGGTCAAAGGGGTGATACTCAACAAGACCGACGATCTATCGGTGGCCAACTTCCTGGAGAGCAAAGGGATCAAGGTATTGGGCTGCGTTCCGCACATACCCGAGATGACCTATTTCACGGTCAAGGAGGTGGCCGAGGCGCTCACCGCCAACGTCCTGGTCGGCGAAGGTCACATGGACCGGGTGGTGGAAGGCGTGTTCATCGGCGCCATGACCATGGAGACCGCCCTGAAGTACATGCGCCGCCACCGCAGGAAGGCCATCATCACTGGCGGCGACCGCTCCGATATTCAGTTGGCAGCGCTGTCCACCGATACATCATGCCTCATCCTCACCGGCGGCATGTACCCGGCCAACCAGGTCGTGTCCAAGGCGTACGAGAAGGACATACCCATCCTGGTGACCAGGTACGATACGCTGGCCACGTCCGAGATGGTGGAGCATCTCATCGCCCGGATCGAGCCGCAGGACGCCGAGAAGGTGCGCCTGGTGGAAAAGGCCATAGCCGACAACGTGGACCTCGAGGCGGTCTTCCGCTAGTGGGGACAGATAAATTAATACCGTTCCCGGCGATGCGCGAAGCATGGTAAAAGAAGTAAGGGCAGCTCACATCCTGGTGGCCAAGGAGGACAAGGCCAAGGAACTCCTGCAGATGATCAAGAACGGCACCAGCTTCGCCGATCTGGCCAAGCAGTACTCCACGTGCCCCTCCGGAAGGAAGGGCGGGGAC
>JAKPZB010000044.1 GCA_029560215.1 Methanobacteriota archaeon
GCGGGTGTCCTTCGAGGTAGGCATCGCCCGTCTCGGTGCACATCCGGTGGTGCTCGGTGTGGAGGGATCGCAGATCGCCCGGGGCGAACCGCTCAAGGACACGGCGCGTATCCTGGCCGGTTACTGCGACGCCATCGTCATGAGGACCTTCGGCCACGACCGCATCGAGGAGATGGCGGCATGGTCCCGTGTCCCGGTCGTCAATGCCCTCACCGACCTGCTCCACCCCTGCCAGGTCCTGGCGGACTGCTTCACCCTCCGGCAGAGGTTCGGGGAGCTCTCCGGGAAGAAGGTAGCCTGGATCGGCGACGGCAACAACATGGCCAACTCCTGGATCAACGCGGCGGCGGTGATGGGATTCGAGCTCACGCTCGCATGTCCCGACGGCTTCGAGCCGGAATACGACATTCTGGATGCCGCCCGGAAAAACGGTGCGGTCGTCCTCGTGGTGCGCGATCCATACGAAGCCGCCAGGGGGGCCATCGCGGTGAACACGGATGTCTGGGCGAGCATGGGCCAGGAGGCCGAGGCCGAGCAGCGCAGACGCGCCTTTTCCGAATACATCGTGGATGATGCACTCATGGCGGCCGCACATCCCGAAGCAATGTTCATGCACTGCCTGCCGGCACACCGCGGGGAGGAGGTCACCGAAGCGGTTCTGGAGGGGAGGCGGTCCATCGTGTGGGAGCAGGCCCTCAACAGACTCTACATCCAGGAAGCCATACTGGATTTCTTACTCCAGCAGAGAAAGGAGACAGCATGAAGAACAAGAAGGTGGTGCTGGCATACTCAGGTGGACTAGACACATCGGTCATCCTCAAATGGCTCATCGACGAGTTCGGCTACGAGGTGATCTGCTTCGCGGCCGACGTCGGCCAGGCGGAAGAGCTGGACGGCCTCGAGGAGAAGGCAAAAAAGACCGGAGCGAAGAAGATCTACATTGAAGACTTGAGGGAGGAATTTGTCCGCGACTACGTGTTCCCCGCCTACCGCGCCGACGTGGCCTACGAAGGCCTGTACCTCTTGGGTACCTCCCTGGCCAGGCCGCTCATCGCCAAGCGCATGGTGGAGATCGCCAGAAAGGAGAAGGCCTTTGCCGTGGCCCACGGCGCAACGGGCAAGGGAAACGACCAGGTCCGCTTCGAACTCGGGGCCTGGGCCCTGTACCCGGAGATCAAGGTCATCGCACCCTGGAAGATGGACGAGTGGAAGCTCAGGTCCCGCGACAAGATGATCGACTATGCGAAGAAGCACGGCATTGCGGT
>JAKPZB010000054.1 GCA_029560215.1 Methanobacteriota archaeon
GGAGCCGGGCGAGGGAGTCGGTATACTGGAGGCCCCGCGCGGAACTCTGGTGCACCACTACGTCGCGGACAAGAACGGCATAACCACCGACGTGAACCTGGTCGTGGGGACCACCAACAACAACGCCCCCATGAACCTCAGCGTCCGCAAGGCCGCCACCGCCCTGATCAAGAACTGGCAGGTGTCCGACGGTCTGCTGAACGCCGTGGAGATGGCCTACCGCGCCTACGACCCGTGCAACAGCTGCGCCACGCACACCCTTCCTGGCCAGATGCCCATGGACGCGGTCATCAGGTGCTCGGACGGTTCGGTCTACAAGACCCTGTCCCGCAACTGCTAAATCCCTTCTTCCCAACCTTTTCCTTTTTTTATTTTTTCAGAACGGCGAGAGCGCTGAAGATCTCAGTCTTCCAGGCGGAAGTACCCTCGTCTCTTCACCCTCAGCGATGAGACGGTGCCTAACAAAAGTCCATCCATCAGGTACACCTGCCCGTTCTCCAGGTCCACCAGCTCGTTGGAGAGCAGGGGTCCCAGCATCCTAGGTCCCTCCAGGTTGACCGGCCCTCCGCCCAGGGAGCGGTTGAAGGCCGGGATCATGATGGCCTCCTCCGGCACCCTGGGGTAGCGGTCGTTGGTACCCTTGAAGCGACAGCGCACCCAGCACCGTTCGACCTGGTTGTGGTGCAGCCCGTCCTCGAATATCACCGCGGGATGATTGTGCCCCATGACCAGCAGCCGGGAGGACATCACCTCCTCCGAGGGCCAGGCGTGTCCATGGACGAATCCAACATCGTCCAGCACGAAACCTCCTTGGTCGTGCACGGTCACCCGGGAGGGCAGCATGCGCTCGATGTCCGTGTCGTGGTTCCCCTTCACCAGGTCTATTCGTGGGTAGTGGTTGAGCAGGGAGTTGAAGAAGCGGGGGACCTCGATATGCTCCTGCTTGGTGGAACCGGGCACCTGGTGCTTGACGTCCCCGATGACCACCAGACGGTCCACGCCCTCCGCCAGGTCCTTGAGCTCCTTCTCCATGCGATGGGTCTGGGATGGGACGATAACCCCACGGAAGCGCATGTCCGCCTCTATCCCGATATGCAGGTCGCCGACGCAAAGAACGCGCTCCTCGCCGACGAGTTCCAGCACCGGACGGTCCGGGATCGGGGAGGCCTCGAAGGGCATCTACGTACCTCGGAGGAGTCGGGAGGCCAGCATTTCCGGGAGATGGTTCTCCCTCACCATCTCCATGACCGGTCTCTGGTCATAGGCCACCCGCACGGTGGAGAACGTCCATTCCGAGGAATCTAGTATGGCGTAGGAGGCCCTCGGATCGCCGTCCCGCGGCTGACCGACCGAACCCGGGTTGATCACATGCCCGGTGGGGAACTGGACCTGGTAAGGTTGATGCGTATGGCCTAGGACCAGCAGCTTGGCGCCGGCAGTGGCCAGCAGCTCGTCGCTCACATGTTCCTCGAAAACGTATTCGGACATGTGGCGCGGGGAGCCGTGGTGCACGGCCACCATGACCTCCTCCACCGGCCGGTGTATGGAATTGGGCAGGTCCTGGATGAATTCGTAGGTCGACGAGGACATATGCCCCCTGGTCCACTCGATTGCCGCCGCGGCTATGCTGTTCATCCCCTTGGTTCCCACAAGCACCGCCCGGTCATGGTTGCCAGCTATGCAGTGGACGCCCTTCCGCCGGAGCAGCTCCACCACCTCGTCCGGATAGGTATAATAGCCCAGGATGTCCCCGGCGCAGTATACTTGACCGACATTGCGAACGGACATGTCCCTGAGCACCGCCTCCAGGGCGGGCAGGTTGGCGTGCACGTCGGAAATGAACCCTATCTTCATGTCACCCACCTCATCATATCCTGGAAAGGCTGCGGCGGAGGACCTGCGGTATCCTCTCCAGCAGGTCGGTGGCCACCAGCCCATAGCTGTTCTTCTCGAAGGCCAGGTCACCGGCCGAACCGTTGATGAAGGCCGAGATGCGCGAGGCATTGAACGGCACGACCTTCTTGGCCAGCAATCCGGCGGTTATTCCCGCCAGCACGTCCCCGGTGCCCCCCACGCTCATCCCCGGGTTCCCGGTCCGGTTCATTTTGATCTGTCGGCCGTCCGTGACCAGATCGACATGTCCCTTCAGCAGGACCGTCCAGCCCGTGGCCTTCGCCAGCTCGAGGGCGAACTCCTCTCGGGCGTCGGAGGTCACCGGGTGTCCGACCAGCATCTCCAGCTCGCGATGGTGGGGAGTGAGCACGCCGGCCTTGTGCCGCAGGATATCCAGGTGCCCGCCCACCGCCTTCAGGGCGTCAGCGTCGAGCACCATCGGCCGATTACAGCTGGCGATGAAGGAGCGCACCGCCTCCAGGGACGCCGGCTCATCACCCAGGCCTGGTCCCAGCAGCACCGCGTCCGCTCCTTCGGACAGGGCTACCAACGATGCGACGTGCTCCGGTCCCAGTCGCTTTCCTTTAAGGGGAACCACGATCAGGTTCGGCGAGTAGGAGGCCACCACCCCGCTCACGCTCTCCGGGCAGGCCAGGAACACCAGGTCGGCACCGATGCGATAGGCGGCCATCCCGGCCAGGGCCGGCGCTCCGGTGTAAGGGCCGCCTCCTATGACCAGCAGCCGGCCGTTCTGTCCCTTGTGGGCGTTTGGCGACGGCACCGGGTAATGCACCAGGTCGCCCGGGCCCACGAACCTCTCCGCGTCGGCGGGTATCCCCACGTCGGCCACCACGATCTCGCCGCAGCCTGCCTGGTCCATCCCGGTCTTGAGGTCGTGGAAGGTCACGGTGAGCAGCGGCCGGACCGCCAAGGGGCTGCTCAGGCCGGAGGGCACGTCCACCGACACCACCGGCCTACCCGAGGCGTTCATGGCCTTGACGATCTCGGCGTAGGCACCTTTCGGCTCCCCTTTGGCGCCCACGCCCAGAAGGGCGTCGACCAGCACATCGTAGCCGGAGAGGTCCTCGCCGGCGTACACCTTGTGCAGCTCCTCCACCTTCTCGAAGTTGATGCGGGCCTCGGGGGTGCTTATCTCCGACGGCGGCAAGGCCAGGAACACCCTCACCCGGTTGCTCTTGGTGAGCGCCCGGGCGGCCACGAGACCATCCCCGCCGTTGTTGCCCTTCCCGCAAAGTATGGCGATGCGCAACCCGTCACCGAAGCGGGAGGTGATCTCCTGGGCCAAGGCCCAGCCCGCGTTCTCCATCAGGACCTCCGTGGGCACCCCCAGGAACTCCGAATTGATATCCAGTACCCGGACCTCCTCCCGCTCTATCATGCGAGGTAGATGGCCGGGGAGGTGAATAATCCTTTCCAGGCCATCAACAACCAATTTATATCAGGATTCCATTTTAACGCTGGAAGATATTCAAATGTCCGAGATCAAACGCTTAGTGCTCGACGTGCTCAAACCCCATCATCCATCAATAATCGATCTGGCCAACAGGCTCAGCGTTGTGGAAGGCGTCTCCGGCGTCAACTGCACCCTGGACGAGGTGGACCAGGAGACGGAGAGCATCAAGATAACCATCGAAGGCGTGGCCATAAACTACGAGGACGTGGAAGAGGTCATCATAGACTCCGGGGCGGTCATCCACTCCGTGGACAGCGTCTCCGCCGGAAAGAAGCTGGTGGAAGAGGTCGAAACTCCTCAGGACCGCTGAGCCTTAATCAGCAGTTCTCCCACCTTTTTTACCAATTGGGACTTGGGCATGGTCTTCTCGACCAATACCCGTCCATCGCTGGAGAACCAGTTGGCGGGATACTTCTTCTCCCGCTCTATCTTATGCTGCAGACCGAGCTGCCTCAAGGCAGCCGATAATTGGTCCACGTTCGGATCGTTTATGGCCGCGCCCTTCTTGACCTTGCGGCCCTGGGACCGGGGCCTCGACCGGTCGAAATACTCCGGCCAGAGCACCCATGCGGTGTCTTCGTCCAGGGCCATGAAAACCCCGTCAGCCTTACTCCTTCACCAGGATGGCGTGGATGGCGCCGTCCTGTCCCGGCCGGGAGGTGACCTTGGCCAGGCCTAGCTCGGTCTGGATGACCGCGCCCTTGGTGATGATGTTGCGCTGAACGTAGTTGGGGTTGG
>JAKPZB010000086.1 GCA_029560215.1 Methanobacteriota archaeon
CGCCATAGTTCTGGCCATGTTCCACCTGCTGAACCGGTTCCTGCACCTGGACGGGCTGAGCGACTTCGGGGACGGCATGGTCTGCGGCGGCAACGCCGAACGTCGCATGGCGGCCATGAAGGACTCCAAGACCGGCGCCGGAGGGGTCGGTTACGCTTCGATATTCACCCTGCTGAGCTTCGCCGCTCTGGCGTCTCTGAGCGGCAAGGCCGAGCTGATATTCTTCCCGCTCATCGCCGAGATCATGAACAAGAACGCCATGGTCTTCTGCGCCTTCGGGGGCAAGGCCCGGGAAGGGCTGGGCAATTCGTTCGTGTCCAACACCAAAGGAAAGCAGGCCGTCTTCTCGCTGGTGCTGTCGATCCTGCTAGCCTTCGGGCTGATCATTCTGGTGTGCATACCCACCCTCTACTGGGACGTGGACCGGATCGCCCTGTTCACCGTCGCTGGCGGACTGGTCAGCGGCATCGTCGGTCTGTTCATCAGCAACGTGGCCATGAAGAACTTCGGGGCGGTGAACGGTGACGTCATGGGCGCCACGAACGAGATCTGCCGGCCGGTAGTGCTGATCGCCCTGCTCCTGCTGGTGGCCCTATGAGCGTTGCCGCGCTGATCACCGCCGGAGGGCGGGGGACCCGGATCAAGGATCTCGGCACCGAGAAGCCCATGGCCCTGATGCACGGCCGGCCGATGGTGGACCACGTGCTGGAGCAGATGATGCTGGTGGACGAGATCTCGTCCGTCTACGTCTCGGTGAGCGACAATGTGCCGAAGACCCGGCAGCACCTAAAGGAAATAGGGGCGCGGCTGATCGAGACCTCCGGCACGGAGTACTGCCAAGACCTGATCCAGGCGGCGGAAGGGATATCCGAAGGGCACATCTTCATCTGCCCGGCCGACCTGCCGCTGCTGAGGGCGGAGCTGGTCTCCGACATCGTCAAGGAATATCTGAAAAGGAAGGAGCAGTCCCTGACCGTCGGCATACCTTTGGAAAAGGCCCTGGAGTTCGGGGTGGACGTGACTTTCTACGAGAACGTGGAGGGCCGTTCGCTCATGCCCTGCGGGGTCAGCGTGGTCGACCGGGAGAGGATGCTCACCCGGGAATATCTGCCAGGCGGCTATTACGTCGCGGACACTCCCGACGTGGCCATCAACGTCAATACCGTCTCGGACCTCAAGAAGGCCGAGAAGGTGCTGCACCAGCGGCTCACTTGCCCATGATCCTCATGAGCTGGACGTAGTTCTCCTCGACCTTGGCCAGCATCTCGTTCTTGCCGATCTTCCCCTGAGAGGCCAGGAAGGCCGCGACGGAGATGCCTCCGGCGCCCACTCCCTCCTTCACCAGTCCCTGTTCCCAGACGTTCAGCCCCTCGTGCTTGGACGGCCCGAAGTCCAGGTCGGCGGCCAATATCGGCACCTTCCCGATCTGCTTTACTATCGAGCGCACGTCGGAGGTGCGGTCGTTGACGATCCACTTGGTGGTTCCCAAGGCGATGTTCGAAAGGACCTGAGGCGCCAGACCTTTCACGATGGCCATAACGGCCGCCATCTGCGTCCCCCCGGCCATGATGACCGGGATGCTCTCGGCCGCTCCGGCCACCACGCCGGCCGCCGCGGGCATCATCGGGTCGCCGACCGCCTGCACCGCCTTCAACGGGTCGGCCTTCATCTGCTCCTTGCTGAACGGGGAGTTGGAGATGCCCTCCTGGACTATCTTTTCCTTAAGGGAGTGAGGATTGTCGATCATGGAGCTGGACACCTTTCCCTGGCCGTCGTATCCCATGGCCATGAGTACCGCCAGCGCCGTGGTGGTCCCGCCGGCTATGCTCTCTCCGATGACCAGGTACTCGCTGTTCTTGGCCAGCTCCCTGCCCAGCACAACGCCGTTCTCGTAAACCCGGCGTGGGTCCTTGAGGGCCTTCCCGGTGCGTATGTCCTCGCCCGGGACGCCTTCCAGTTCGAAGTATGGCGTGTGCGGCCTTACGCGAACGCCGGCGTTGATGGCGAAGATGGGCATGGACACCAGCTGAAGTGCGCTCATGGCGATGATGCCCGGGGTGGGAACGCCGGTGGGCGTCACCGGAACGCCGTCGATGCACTTGCAGCGGCCGTAGTACAAAAGCTCCACGTCGGCGGCGGGGGTGAAATCGGTGATCTCCGGCACCGCGCCGGCGGCGGACACGCCAGGGATCTTGGCGGTCTCGGTGTTACCAATGACCACCGCGTAGGTCGGGCGCTTGCCCCAGACCCTTTCCACGAACTGCCTTCCCGCCTGCTCCTCCGACGCATATATGATGTCTGCCTTGTGCATGATGATCAGAACCTATGGATTGGACGCCACGTCCAATTGGCTGTATCATCCAACTCAATGCGAAGATGATATTTAACCTATTGCCGAGGTTTGAAAATTTATCAAAAGGATCAATCTTCGAGGATGGTGTCCAGCAGATCGCCGAGCGGAACGTTCTCCCCGCCGTTCTCGTGGAAGCCTTCCTTCCCTTTGCCCTTCCACCTTCCGCCGCGCACGGCGTAGGGGACCTTCATGCGCATGTGCTCCCCGGTGACCGACGAAGCGCCGTGATCGATGAGCAAGGCCACCTGGCACTCCCGGAAGCGCTTCTCGTAGCGCGTCAGTTCCCGGTCGATCTCCTCGATCAGCTTCAGCTTGTTCTTGGGGTTGCACTTGTGGCTGATGTCGTCGGTCTCCTCGATGTGCAGGAAGACGTCATCACCGTCCAGGGCCTGGGCGGCCACCTTGATGCCCTCCTTGAAGCCTGGAACGCGAACCGTCTCCATGCCCAGGAACTTGCCCACGCCCAGGGCGGAGGGGCTCTTGGATATGACCGTGAGATCAGGCACTTTGGATATCTCCCGGCGGACGTCCACGGCCACCTTGCCGAGGCCTCCTCCCCAGGGAAGCAGCGCTATGCCGCCGGTGCTCTCCCGCACGCCCTTAGCAAAATCCAGGAACGGCCCCAGGTCCTCGGAGCTGATGCGGGCCGGGCCCGGCGGCTTCGGCAGGTCCAGTATCCGGTCGCCCTTGACCGTCAGCACGCCCTTTCCGCCATGATAGGCCAGGATCTTGGGGTCCATGTTCGTCAGCTTGGACCGGTTCTTGATTATGGCCCGCTGCAGGAACATCTCCTCGTCGCAGGTGATGTTGTAATACCATTCCACGTTATGGTCGTGCACCTTGGCCGGGGTCATGCGGTAGGCCACCCGGTCCTCGCCTATGGGAAGCTCCAGGCCGTAGGCCTCTATGACCCCGCGAGGGATCTCATAAGGTTTGCCGGTGAGCAGCTCCAGCAGGAAGGTGTGAGTGTAGTCCTTCCCGTCGGTGGTGCCGACCTTGCCCTCGCGGGCCACGCCGTCCAAGAAGTCCTTGCGGGCCGCCTCCAGG
>JAKPZB010000094.1 GCA_029560215.1 Methanobacteriota archaeon
TTCCAGGGTCTTGCCTCCGGTACCAAGTACCGAATTCATGTCATAGAGGTCCTGCAGGGTGAATTCACCGAACTTCTGTCCCAGTACCGCGTCGTTCAGGTTGCTCTCAGGATCAATCTGGTAGGTATTGATGCACTTGACCGCAATCGCCGAGGTCAGCGGATTCTCGGGGGTAACCGGGGATACGATCGGCTGATCCTCGGGATCGCCCGGTACCCACTGGTCTTCCGAGTTGTTGTAGGCTTCCAGGGTGTAGATCGTCACCACCGGCTGGATGTTGTAGGAAACATCATCCCATACCGTGGGGGTCGCGCCCTGGGCCAGGTTGGACAGGCCGTTGTAGTTGTCCATGAAGGAGAAGAAGTTCACGATCTGCTTCTCGGCCGGCATGGCGTTGGAGGGGAAGAGCTCCCATCCCAGCGCTCCGCCTTCGGAGATGATCCAGTTCTTGCCGAGCACGTCCTCACCGCGGTCCCACTGGTCGCCGGCATGGGCATCCTGGCGGAACATAGCAATTGAATCACCGACGTGTTCGAAGTAATAAGTAATTTGGACAAGCTGATAAACATCCCCCTGCTGGGCGGAATCAGTATAAATACCTTCTCCACCTGAAAGGGCCAGGTGCATCGGGGCGGCGATAGACTGTACCCCGGACATCCCTCCGGTAATGGACCATTCGGAAAGATCCCCCCCCATAACCGCCGGCCTGGCGAAGGCCTGGGTCATGTAGGCGGCCTGGGCTCCGAGATCGGTAACCTTGGCCACGGTCTGGAATCCTACCAGGAAGTTGAAGGAGACGGCGGAAGCATTCAGGATGTGCAGGTTGTCATCACTGAAGCCTTCGGTGTCGCCGTATACCCTGTAATCGCCGTAGAGTTCTTCACCGGCATCCCCGCCGCCGCCTTCAACCCAGGCGGAGCAGGTCTCGCTCAACAGTTCCTCACGGTAGTTGATGAACTCGTACGGAATCAGATCCAGGTAGTCGTAGTCGGCATAATAA
>JAKPZB010000108.1 GCA_029560215.1 Methanobacteriota archaeon
GCCGAGGGGGAGATTTGAACTCCCGAGGCGTTGCCGCCACGAGCTAGCTGGCGGAAAGTTTCCAGGCTCGCGCCTTACCGGTCTGGGCCACCTCGGCACTCCAGCGGCGATAACCGTGGGCTCATTTAAAACTATTTGCCTTTCCGTTCACCTCAGACTGTCCAGTGAGTCCCTGATGGTCGGCCTGGCCCGCCTGGCCGGCTCGGTCTGGAGCATGTCCACGTCCACCACTTCCACCGATTCCCGCAGGTAAGGAAGCTTGGACAGGAGCCGTCCTCGGGCGTCGTACGCTTGGCTCCCGCCGAAGAACACCATGTTCCGCTGGTTCCCCACGTTGTTCACGTAGGCGATGGGGCAAGTGTTCTCCACCGCCCTGGCCGGGATCATCCTCTCGAAGGGCATGCGGGACGTCACGGGCGAAGCCGCCAGGCAGAGCAGCAGGTCCGCGCCCTGCATGGCATAGGCCTTGGTGATCTCCGGGAAGAACAGGTCGTAGCAGATGCACACACCGACGCCGCGCCCGCGGAAGCTGAACATGGCCGGAGATTGTCCGGGGGTGAAGTACAGTCCCTCCTCGAACGGCCCGAAGTTGGCCGGATGGAGCTTGTCGTAACGTTGCACGCGGCCGTCCGGGGTGACCAGAACGGCACTGTTGGTGATCAGTCCATGGCTGCAAGGGTCGTTCAAGGGCATCCCGAACACCACGGCCTTGCCGGTGCGGTCGGCCAATTCCAGGACGTAGTTCACAGAGTCCCCGTCGATGTCCTCGGCCAGTTCTACGAACCGGTCCCTAACCATGTAGCCGGTGACGTACGTCTCCGGGAAGGCGAAAAGGTCGGCGTCCGTTCCCTCGACCGCGTCGGTCATGCTCTTGAGGTTCCTCTCCTTGTCGCCGACCGCGCTCCTGAGCTGGCAAAGGGCCAATCGCATGAGGTGTAGCATTGAGGCGAACGGTATTCAACCTTTGCCAGAAAGACAATTATTAAACGGGAGGGCATTATCCTATCCGATGCCGCAGCTGAAGGAGCTCACCGTCGAGACGATCCAGGAGTTCATCAAGACCCAGTTCATCGAATCCGGGGCTTCCGGGGTGGTGGTCGGTCTCTCCGGAGGTATCGATTCCGCGGTGGTGACCAAGCTGTGCGCGGACGCCATCGGAGCGGACAAGGTGCTGAACGTCTTTCTTCCCTCCCCGAGCACCCCAAAGCAGGATCTCCAGGACGTCCAGGAAATGGCGAAGACCTGGGGGACGACGCTCTTGGTCTACGACATAGGCCAACTGCTGAAGGCCTATCACAAGATGATGCCCGGTTCGGACAGCAAGGAGGTATCCGGGAACCTCATGGCCCGCATCAGGATGACCGTTCTCTACGCCCACGCCAATTTGGACGGTCGATTGGTCATGGGCACCGGGAACAAGTCCGAGCTGCTGATGGGATACTTCACCAAGTACGGGGACGGCGGGGCGGACCTGCTTCCGATAGGCGACCTGTACAAGACGGAAGTGCGGGAGCTGGCCCGGCTCATCGGCGTTCCGGAGAAAATAATCGAGAAAGAGCCTTCCGCCGGGCTCTGGGAAGGCCAGACCGACGAATCGGAGATGGGCATAGCCTACGACGACCTGGACATGGTCCTTTCCGGAATAGAGGACCAGCAGTCCCTGGACGTGATATCGAAGCGGACCGGCGTGCCCATGGCGCTGGTGGAGATGGTGGCGAAGAAGAACGCTTCCTCCAGGCACAAGAGGCGCCTGGCGCTCATACCGAAGCTTGGCAACCGGACCATCGGCTGCGACTGGCGCGAGTGATCATAAGGATTTTGTAACTTCGGCCACGAAGCGGTCCGGGTCGCTCACGTCAAAGATGACCACGTCCACCTTCTTCCAGAAGACCGCCGGGACCCGGACGGCCTCCTTGATCTCCAGGCGAATGCCGTTGACCTTGCTGTCGGTCATGACCAGGGTGCGGTTGAAGGCGTCCAGCAGGACCCCTTCCTTGGCCTCGATCCTGTCCAAACGCTGCAGGCGCTTGACCTGGTCCATCGGTATCACGAGCTTGGAATGCCATCCCTGCCTGATCACGATCTTCCCGTCGTTGACCTCGTGATGCGTAAGCAGCGGGGATACCCCGATCACCAGGACGGTTATCGCCAGAATGGAGCCCATGACCGCGATGAACAGCAACCGCTCCTCCGGCAGGAACGCCAGTAGCACCATCAGCCACACCGCTGCGATGATCCATATGATCAGATTGATGAATGCCGGCTTGCGGTCGTGCTCGAACTGCATGGCAGAAAAGATAGGTGGCAGGGGGATAATTATTGCTTGCGTCCGGTGGCCATCCGTAAGGTTTAATTACGGCCATTTAATTGGGGAGCTTACCCGCTCCCGTAGTGTAGTCCGGCCAATCATGAAGCCCTCTCGAGGCTTCGACTCGGGTTCAAATCCCGACGGGAGCACCATACACTTCTCTGCTGTTCTTCTAGTCCCTTCGAGCCTGTAATGATCCGGTGATCATTTTTCCGTTCTTCTTTCCCTGATCAGCAAAATGGTGCCCGCGGCCATCAGGAGTCCCGCCACGACCAGCTGCACCGTGACCGACTCCCCCAACAAAGGAATGGCGGCCATGGCCGCGGCGTAGGGGCCGACCGAGAACAGCGTTCCGGTCCGGCTCGAGCCCAGATGCCTCAGCCCGACGAAGAACAGCACGTTGCTGAGCCCGTAGCTGATGGTCCCGATGATCATGGCGTACAACAAGGCCATGGCCAAATCCTGCCCTCCATACAGAATCAGGGCAAGGGTCAGCGAGAACGTCGCCGCTATGCCGCTCCTTATGGTGGACAGCTTGATCGGGTCCAGATGCGAGATCCGTTGCATGAGGTTGTTGTCGATGCCCCAACACAGCATTGACAGGACTATGAGCAATGCCCCATTCCCGCCGAACCCCCCGCCCGGGGCGTAGGATAGGATGGTGCTGGCCACGGTCATCGCTGCCAAGGCCAACCATAATCGGTAGCCGCCCTTGTCGTGGAAGAATGCGACCGCGATGATGGCGGTCATCACCCCTTCCAGATTGAGGAGGAGGGAGGCGTCGGACCCGGCGGTCCACTTCAATCCGACCATCAGCAGGATGGGGGCGGCGATGGCCCCGAAGATCGTGCTCCCCATCAGGTACAGCAGGTCGGAGCGCTCCATGCTGATCCGTTCGGGCGCCGAACCCGCGGCCTTCCTCAGCAGGAACCAGGTGCCAGTTCCGACCGCCGCTCCGGCGTACAGCAGCCCGGCCATCATTATCGGCTCGATATCGCCGATCAGGACCTTGGAGAAGGGCACGCAGAGGCCGAACAGCGTGCCCGCGATCAGCACGAGCAGCACCGGCCCCTTGTTCATGGCGGGGCAATATGGAAGAGGCTTATGGGTTTTTCGTTCTGGAGGTCAAGGTCCGAGATTCGGTTCCGACGCAACTAATCGTTGACGAACTCTATGCTGAGCGGGATACCCTTCCGGGCGTTGGACCGGGCGATCATTCCCGCCTCCACCCACGCGGCCGTCAGCACCGCCGATGGCGTAAGGCAGTTGGCGCTCATGTCCGACCTGACGAACTCCTGGAAGACC
>JAKPZB010000121.1 GCA_029560215.1 Methanobacteriota archaeon
ATTGTCCTCTTGGGTGTTCGAGACATGGCCCATACAAAAGATCAAACAGCCATTTAAAGCGATAATCGCCCTAGTGTTCACCGTGGCGTTGACGTTCGTGTCGTATTACATCATCGTCGATGTAGCCTCTGTGAGCCCAGCTGTCGCAGGATCGTATGTGTGGGTCTTTGTGGCTTGGTTGTACTCTTGGGACATTTTGTTCGGAAAATGGCCCGCGGACAGGCCGAAAAAGGAGGTTACAGAAAAAAAGTAAGAGCTGACATCATGGTGGTGGTTGGATAACTGGGGCTTTGATCTCTCCCCCCAGAAATTCCTCCAATGAATGTCCGACCACCACATCAATTTTTATTATGTTAATTTGATATTTTATATATAATCAATATTAAAGATTTTCTTCGTGGCGTCTACACTCGCCATCTTTCTGCTCGCACACTATCACCAAGTGATTCTGGAATAATTCGATCCTTCCAGATTTCACCGTGGAAATATATCTCATGGCTTTTCCATGGATGGCGGTTCGGTCTTTTCCAGTACCGACCAAGAACCCTTGGCCTTCCATCCAATGAACAAGCTCATAGGTTTTCAATAGAGGTATCTCAAGTGATTCAGAAATTTCCTTGACGGTTCTAGCCTTTTTAACAGTGAATGCCACTATTTTCAAAATATCAGCATCGATAACCTCCGTAGTGACCTCTCTAGTCACATTCTCCCCTCCAATGGAATGACATTATTTTACCAATCCAAATCCAATTAATGAGGTCGGTATATAAATAAATCCTATGATTGATTTAAAAAAGTTATATAATATATAATTGAATAATATATATGTGTATAAAAATGGGAAAAATTATGTATCCATTATAGATAATTATAAAATCGGATACATTCATTGCATGGATATCGGCGGAAGCTCCCGGTGAACGATCTCCACCTTCAGCTTCTTGTCGTCCACCCGGAGGCTCTTCAGCTCCATCAGCACCTTCTTGGCGGAGTCCTTGTGGACCTCGAACTCGGTGCGGTCCTTGAGGACGTTGACGTTGCCTATTGCCAGTTCCGGCACCCTCAGCTTGCGGTTGAGCATCTCCAGCAGCTTGCCGCGCTCCACCGGCTCGCCCTCTCCCGCCACGACCCTGAAGAGCACCATGCCGAACATGTCCGCCTGGTCCTCGAAGTCCATGACCTTGCGGATGACGTCCTTGCGGCCGCTCTCCGGGATCTCCTCCTTGGATATCTCGGTGACGCCGAACTCGTTGATCTTCTTGAGGAGGTGCACCTCCTTGGAGGTGATGAAGGTGATGGCGATGCCTTCCTTTCCCGCGCGGCCGGTGCGGCCGATGCGGTGAACGTAGACCTCCGGGTCCTCCGGAATATCGTAATTTATGACATGGGTGACGCCCTCGATGTCCAGGCCGCGGGCGGCGACGTCCGTGGCGATGAGCACCGCGGTCTTACCCTCTCGGAACTCCTTCAGCACCTTCTCGCGTCTGGCCTGCGTGAGGTCGCCGTGCAGCTCCCCTACCCGGTAGCCGTAGGAGTCCAGCCTCTTGGCCAGGATGTCCACCATGACCTTGGTCTGCACGAAGACGATGGCCTTGGGCTTGTAAGCGTCAAGCACGCGGCATAACGCCCAGATCTTGTTCTTGCGCTCGATGTTGAAGTAGACCTGCTTGGTGGTCGGCAGCACTATCTGCTCCTCCCCGATCATGATGGTCTCCGGCTCCACCATGTGCCGGGCGGCGATCTCCTTGATCGCCTCCGGGATGGTGGCCGAGAACAGCAGGGTCTGCCTCTGCTTCTTGGTCTTGGAGACGATGTACTCGATGTCCTCGATGAACCCCATGTCCAGCATGCGGTCCGCCTCGTCCAGCACCAGCACCTCGATCTCGTTCAGGGCGAGGGTTCCCCGGTGCAGGTGGTCTATCACCCTTCCAGGCGTTCCCACCACTATGTCCACGCCCTTGCGGAAGGCGTCTATCTGCTCGTCTATGGACTTGCCTCCGTAGACCGGAAGCACCCGCACGTCGTCCATGAAGAAGGACAGCTTCTTCAGCTCGTCCGAGACCTGCGCCCCCAGCTCCCTGGTGGGTACGAGGATAAGCGAGAAAGGCTTGACGCCCTTGGTCAAGGACTCCAGGATAGGAATGCCGAAGGCGGCCGTCTTGCCCGTGCCGGTCTGGGCCTGGGCGATGACGTCCTTCCCCTTCATGGTAAGAGGTATCGTCGCCACCTGCACCGGGGTCGGTTCCACGAACCCCATTCGCTCGATGGCCTTCATGATCTCATCCCTGAGACCGAACTCTTGGAAACTAGACATCTTGATCACTTCAGTTGCATGGGCATAGCCCTGGGGGTATTAATCATTTGGAGTCCTTTTTCGGCAGCTTGGATTCCATGGCCTGCGCGATGGTCTGCAGCGTCTTCACCCGGGAATAGTACTTGTCGTTGCTCTCCACGATGGTCCAGGGCGCCTTCTTGGTGCTGGTGCGGAAGAGCATCTCGTCCACCGCCCGCCCGTAGAAGTCCCACTTCTCCCGGTTGCGCCAGTCTTCCTCGGTGATCTTCCACTGCTTCATGGGGTCCTTGTCGCGTTCCTGGAAGCGCTTCAGCTGCTCGTCCTTGCCGATCTCCAGCCAGATCTTCACCAGCACGGCGCCGTTCTCCACCAGCATCTCCTCGAAGGCGTTGATCTCCTTGTACGCCCGCTTCCACTCCTCGGTGGAGCAGTAACCTTCGATGCGCTCCACGAGCACCCGCCCGTACCAGGAGCGGTCGAATATCCGGACGTGACCGGCCGGGGGCAGCTTCTGGTAGAACCTCCAGAGGTAGTGGTGCTCCTTCTCGTCCGCCGTGGGAACCCCGACCGGGACCACCTCATAGCCCCGGGGGTTGAGCTCGGCGGTGAGACGTTGTATCGCCCCGCCCTTCCCGGCGGCGTCCCAGCCCTCGAAGACGATGATGGTCGGTATCTTGAGGCGGTTGAGCTCGCACTGCAGCGCTTTGATGCGGGACTGCAGCTTTTCCAGCTTGACCTTGTACTCCTCCTGGGAGAGCTGCTTCTTCAGGTCCACCGAGCCCCGGGACGAGTTGAACATCTGCCCGCCCTTGACCAGGGGGTTGCTGTCCATGTGGATCTGGTTCTTGCTCTCCATCTTCGAAAGGCCGTACTCCAGCATGCGCACCGCGGTGGTGAGTATCTTCGCCGAGGCGAACTTCTGGTCCTCGGCCTCCACGATGGTCCATGGCGCATACTCCCGGTCGGTGCTCTCGATCATCTCTTCGATGAGCGGGACCATCTTCTCGTACTTTCGGAAGAAATCTATCTCCGCGGTGCTGATGGCGCACTGGTCCAGGTCCTTGTCCTTGTAGTTGTCGAGGCGCCTCTTGTGCTCCTTCTTCCCGATGTGCAGGAAGAACTTCATTATCAGGTAGCCGTCGTCCGAGAGCATCTCCTCGAACTCGGCTATCTCGCGCCACGCCAGCCGGGCAGCGTCCTCCTTGCGCTCTGCTCTCGCCAAAGACCGGAAGTACCATGAGCGGTCGAAGACGGCTATCCGGCCTCGAGCCGGGATCCGCACCATGAACCGCCAGAGGAACGGCCTGATCTTCTCATCGTTCCGCGGGGCGGTAATAGGGTGCACCAGGAACCCTCTGGGATCGAGGGGAAGGATGAACCTGTTGACCACCTCGCTCAACCCCACGGTGTCCCAGCCCTCGAAGACCACGATGACCGGCATGCCCGCGTCCCGCGCACGTCTCTGCAGCTCGCCCAGGCGCTCCTTCAGATCGGAAACGACCCGGTCGTACTCCTTCTGGTCCAGGCGCTTGCTCAGGTCCACGTGCTCGAACATTCGTTTAACGGATGACCATCCGGAATAGATAACGCTTGGCTCGGCGAAAGGCATATCTTCACCGATGGCTTGACCACAACCATGGGCAATTTGAACGTGGCGGCGGTAGGGGCCTTGGGATACGCCAAGGACCTCGGGAAGAAGGGCACCGTCAGCGACATCACCATCTATGACATCAAGAAGGGGCAGGACACCGTCAGCATATTGGAGCCGGCCAAGTACCCGGACCGCATCAACTCGCTGTACTTCTGCGTGAACCTGGCCGAGATGGCCATAGTCGTGGTGGACGAGATAAACGCGGCCTTCGGGGAAACGTTGCTCATGCTGGATTGCGCCAACGTGAAGCGCGGCGTGTTCATCCTCAGGAACTACCTGACGCCCGATCGCATCGCCCCGCTGATCAAGGACACGGTCCTTACTAACTACTCTTACATGCCGGACGACCCGATCCAGCTTCGGGAGTTCCTGCTGGATGAGGCGGCCAAGGTCAAGGCCCACGGGGAAGGGAAGGGCGTGATTCCCATCGATCACCACTTCAACGTGAAAGGTGTCGGAACGGTCATCCTCGGCTACGTGGCCAAGGGCGTGGTCAACCGCCACGACAACCTGAAGGTCCTGCCGACCGAACGCACGGCGTTGGTCCGCTCCATCCAGAAGCACGATGACGATTACGACATCGCCTACAAGGGGGACCGGGTCGGCTTCGCCCTGAAGGGCATCGAGGCTGAGGAGCTGGACCGCGGTTACGTATTGACGAACGACCCGGAGATGAAGGTCGTGTCGGAGCTGAACGTCGAACTGAACCTGGTCAAGTACTGGCAATCCCCCATCAAGGAAGGGATGGTCATGCACCTGGGTCACTGGATGCAGTTCCTGCCCTGCCGGGTGACGGCCGTCAGCGGAGAGGCGCGGACGCCTCAGGTGACGCTGACCCTGGAGAAGCCGCTGATCTACGGACCGGGCTCCCGGGCGGTGATGCACTACCTGGAAGGCGGCAAGCTGCGCATCGTGGGCACCATCGACCTCTAACCCATCCCGAAGGCCGCCCGGTGCAGGATGTCGGCGGTGGCGCTGAGCGCCCGGCCGGCGTCCTTCAGGTGATGGTATATCTCACGCTTCTTAAGCACCATCATGTGGTCGGGGAGCAGGAACACCTCCTTCATCCCTAGGACGTAGGTCTCCTCGATCTGCATCTCCTCCTCCCGCATCCTCTTGATCAGCCGGTCGGTCCTCTCCAGCCCTTTTCCTAGTTCCTTTACGCCCACCACCACCTCTCTGGTGCCGATCAGCAGATGCTCGGCCATGTCCAGCATGCAACGGTCCGGCTCCACGCCGAAGGCGTCCATCTCCAGCAACGTGGTCCGGGCGAAGTTCATGACCATCTCCATCTGCCTGGACATGACATAGATGTCCTGGCGGTCGAAGGGAGTGGAGAAGGCCTCCCCCAGCTTCCTCTCCATGTCGTGCCGGAACTCGTCGGTCCGGCGGTCCAGCTCCACCAGCGCGCTTAGGTGGTGGTTCCTCTCCCCCTGCAGGGCGGAGAGGAGCAGTTCGACACCCTTGGCGGTGGCCTCCGCCTGGTGCACCAGCATGTCATCGAAATCATACCTGGGCGGGAAAAGCCCATCCAGCAGACCTTTCTTTTCTTCCATGTCAAACCCCCGTCAAAGCTCTGAGTAGTACGGTCATCAGCCATCCCAGGAGGGCGGCGGCCGGGATGGTCATGAACCAGGATACCACCAGGTCCTTTCCCACCCTCCAGTGAACCATCTTCATGTTCTCCGCGGTCCCCACTCCCATGACCCCGGCGGTCACCACCTGGGTGGAGGACACCGGCGCCCCCATGATAGTGGAGAAGATCACGGTCAGCGAGGAGTTGCCCTGGGCCACCAGGGCGTGGACCGGCCTGATCTTGAATATCTTGCGGCCCACCGTGCGCATGATACGGTAACCGCCTCCCAGCGTCCCCAGGGCGATGGCCGCCGCGCAGGCCACCCTCACCCACAGCGGCACCGTGTCGGCGGGAGAGCCCATGGCCATGAGCAGCAGGGCGATGAGGGCCATCTGCTTCTGCGCGTCGTTGGCCCCGTGCGCGAAGGTCTGCAGGCCGGTGGTGAACCATTGCCCTCGTTTCATCGGCCGGTTGACGTTGACCGTGGCCTTTCGCAGCAGCACCCTGGCCGCCTTCATCAGGATGAACGAGCCCCCGAAGCCCAGCATGACCGAGGCCAACAGGAACGACAGCACCTTGGTCACGCCGGTCAGCTGCCCGGACATGAGCTCGTCCCATCCCCAGTTCACCCCGGACAGCCCGTGGAAGGCCATCCCGACCCCCACCAGGCCGCCGATCAGGGCGTGGGTGGACGATGAAGGTATGCCGTAGTACCAGGTCACCAGGTTCCAGACGTTGGCCGCGGCCACGGCGGAGAAGATGGCGATGCCGATGGAGCTCAAGGCGACCTGGGTCAGCACTCCCTGCAGGGTGAGGACCACCGCGGTCCCCCCCAGCATGGCCCCGGCGAAGTTGCAGGTGGCCGCGGTCAGCAGGGCGCCCTTGACCGAGGCGGCCCCGGAGGAAACCATGGTGGCCACGTCCGCCCCGGCGTCGTTGTACCCGTTGGTGAAGGCGAAGAACAGGGACAGCAATATCCCGGCCAGGCCCAGAAGCCAGATGGCGTCCATCGCCCCTCACAGCCAGCCCTTGCGCCGGAAGTAGACCAGCATTATCCCCGATACCACGGCCATGCCCAGCAGCACCGCCGGGTAGGCCAGCTCGTTGGTCAGCTCGGGCATGTACTTGAAGTTCATCCCGTAGAGGCCGACGATGAAGGTCAGGGGAATGAAGATGGTGGCGATGATGGTCAGCGTCTTCATGATCTCGTTCATGCGGTTGCTCACCGTGGACATGTAGACGTCCGTGAGCTCGGACAGCATGTCGGTGTAGGTGTCCACCACATCCATGACCTGTATGGCATGGTCGTACACGTCCCGCAGGTAGGTGTTGGTGTTCGGAGAGACCAGCTCGATGTCCTGGCGCATCATGGCCGCCACCACCTCCCTTATCGGCCATATGGACTTGCGCAGGAAGAGCACCTCGCGCTTCAGGCGGTAGATGTCGCTCAGGACGTCCTGGTCCGGGTCGTCCGAAAGGCGTTCCTCGAGGTCCTCGACCACGTCCCCGATCTTCTCCAAGGCCGGGAAGTAATTGTCGACGACCGCGTCAAGTAGCGAATAGACCAGGTAGTCCGCCCCGGACTTCCGCAGCCGGCCCTTGTTGTTGCGGATCCGCTCGCGGATGCCGTTGAACACGTCGCCCTCCTTCTCCTGGAAGGTGAGGACGTAGTTCTTGCCAAGGACGATGGAGAGCTGCTCGTAGGTGACCTCCTTGCCGTTGTCGCCCCGGTAGATCATCTTGGCCACCAGGTACACGTACTTGTCGTACATCTCCAGCTTGGGCCGCTGCCCCATGTGCAGGATGTCCTCCATGACCAGGGGATGCAGCCCGAAGACCTCGCCGACCTTCTTGATCTGGTCCACGTCCGCCAGCCCCGAGAAGTTCAGCCAGGTTATGCTGGGGTTGTCCCGAAGTATGGTGCATTCCTCGAGGGTGATGCCCTTCTTCTCCATCACGTCCTCCTCGGTGTAGTCGATGAGCGACACCGACGTGGGCGAGGGGCTTCCGTCCCCAACGTAGATGATCGAGCCGGGCGGCATGCCCGCCTTCTTGGCCTGATGCTTCTTCATGAAACGGTTGCTGGACATCTCCATTGGCTCACTCCCTCTTCTTGAACTTCAACGAGGCGGAGTTAATGCAATAACGCAGCCCGGTCGGTCTCGGTCCGTCCTCGAACACGTGGCCAAGGTGGCCGCCGCAGTCCGGGCACAGGACCTCCGTGCGGTCCATGCCGTGGCTGAGGTCCCGCCGCTCCTCCACTTGATCCATTGGGCGGCTGAAACTGGGCCATCCGCATCCCGAGTCGAACTTGTCCTCCGAGACGAAGAGCTCCTTCCCGCAGCCGGCGCAGACGTACGTCCCGGCGTCCCTGGTCTTATAGTGCTTGCCGGTGAAGGGCGCCTCCGTGCCCTTTCCGCGAAGCACGCGATACTGCTCGGCGTCGAGCTCCCGCCTCCAATCCTCCTCGCTCCTCTCCACCCTGCGGCCCATGTGCTCCCCCTGAGATATGCTCGGCGGCCTTTATTTCAATTGCTGCCTGGCCAACTTTCTTATCCCCTAGGCGCGTTTCGCTAAATCATGCCGGACGATTACGAGCATTTCCACGAGGCGCAGTACCTGCGCGCCTGGTGGTACATACTGCTCGCTCTCTTCCCGACCGGCCTGGTGATATGGGGGGCTGTCCAGCAGCTCTATATGGGCATCCCCTGGGGCAACAACCCCGGCCCCGACGGCCTGATGTGGTTCCTCCTGGTGGTCTTCGGGATACTGTTCCCGCTGTTCCTTCTGACCATCCATATGGACACCACGGTCACCAGCACCCTGAACGTGCGCTTCTTCCCTTTCATGAGGAAACCCAAGCGGATCGGCCGTAACGAGATCGTCGCCTACAGCGTCGTCCATTACAGCCCCATCACCGAGTACGGAGGCTGGGGCATCAAAGGAACGTCCGATCACCGCGCCTACAACGTTTCCGGTAACCGCGGGGTGCGGGTGACCTTCGCCGACGGCAGGACGGTGCTGATCGGCTCGCAGCGGCCCGAACAGCTCTACACGGCGATAACCGCCATGATCAAGACCAGCTCCGCCCGGGCGTCCGGCTGATCATTCCCGCTTCTCCGGCCCGGGGACCACCCTCGCCGCCACCTCGTTGTACCGCATGAACCCCGGGGTGAACAGCGAGTTGTAGCGCATCAGGAACGGACGTCCGTCCATCACGTAGTCGGCCTCCTTCAGCTCGGCCCGGAGGTCTTCCGTCCGGCCCTGAACGTCCACCCCTCCCGCCCTGCCGCGGAAGCGCATGACCGCGAACAGACCGCCCTCCTTCAGCTCCAGTGTCACCCGCGGGTCCGAGGGCTTGGGAGCTTCGGCGAGCGGCACCTCCGAGGGAAGCACGAAGGCCATCATTCCTTCCGAGCTCGGGTCGGCCGGTTCTCCAGAGCGGGAGACCACCGGGGCCGTCATGGCCAGCTTGCTCTCCCGCTCGTTGTTCCCATTGATGTACTGGAACAGAAGCTGGAAGGCCTCCTCCTCGTCCATATCGTAGACGGTGGCCAGGACCATGTCTCCGTATCTCCTGAGCTCGGCCTCGCCGAGATGCTTCACCACTTCATAAGGAACGCTCTTCACCATCTCACTCCCTCCATTCCGCGTGCACGCTCACCGAACCCACGTCCGCTTCAAGCAACAGGACCACGCTCCACTGGTCCGGGTGGTTGTCGCTGACCAGGTGCACCTCCATGCCGCTGAATCCGACCAGCTCGGTCTCGATGTCCCCGCCGTTGGCCTGCGAGGTTATCTCGGCCGACACGTCGCCGACGATGTCCAGGGTCAGGTATACGCTCCCCACGTTGGCTAGGCAGTCAAAGGTCACGTTGCCCTCGGGCGGGGTGGACCGCTCCAGGTCCAGATAGATGCTTCCGGTGCCCGTCTCCGCCATCACCACCGTATCCTCGTAGAAATCAGCGTTCCGGCTATCCAGGTTCACCGAGCCCACGTCCGATCGCAGGTCCAGATCCCCCACGGTCGCTCCCTCCTCCAGGTGCGCGTGCAGCCCGCCCACGTCGGTGTGCACGGCCGCACCGGTCAAAGTGGAATTGAAGGGCGCGGTGATGACCACGTCGCCTACGTCGACATCGATCTGCAGATAGGCCAGGAGCGAGAGGTCGATGATGACCAGGATGTCCGACTCGTCATAGGTCACGGTCGGTCCGGTGTACATCTTCATGCTCACCGTCACGGCGAGGTTCCCCCCGTCCAGGCTGGAGGACACGGTGAAATTGATGTCCGGCTCCCCGGCGATGTAGCCGGACCGGCCATCAGCGCTCATGCCCACCTCCATCCACGAGCCATCCAGATCTTCGAAGGACACCTCGACATCGCATACATCGGCCTGCACGGAGAGGTTCAGGCTCTCCAGGTCGACCGGTTCCTGGTAGCTCCAGGACTCCTGGTCCGAGAACGGCTCCAACGGGGCGAAGGCCATGACCCCCAGCACCACCGCGGTGATCAGAACCACGCCGACCATCAGTGCCAAGAGGTCGTCCTTGTCCTTCTGAACGCTCATGGTATTGCTATTCCCGGGAGGGGATATAAACCGCTTGGTGCCTCAGTCCTTGGTCACGTCCACCAGGGGCGTCAGCCTCTCCACCGTCCGCTCCAGGAAGTCCATGTCCTCCAGGTGCAGCGTGATGGCTTTCTCCGGGCAGGCGTGGGCGCAGCGGGCGCACCCCTTGCACATGTCCTGATCGATGAAGGCCTTTCCGTCCTTCAGCGATATGGCCTTGACATAGCACCCGTCAGCGCATATCCCGCATCCCGTGCATTTGCCTTCATCGACCGAAAGGTGCACGCCCGGCAGCCTCTTCATCTTGGCGGATATCGCTGGATCGAGCTGCGGCAGCATCTTCCACAGGCAGCAGCAGGGGCAGCAGTTGCAGATGGTCATCAGGTCCTCCTTCGGTTTACCGGAGGTCCACATGCTGTCCAGCTTGTTCCGTCCGATGAGATGGACCAGGCCGGCCTCCTCGCAGCGGTCCAGGTGCGCCAGGGCCTCCTCCTTGCTGACCAGACGCCCCAGGCGGGGATCGATGTTCAGGACCGCCTTGCCCAGGAACAGGCATCCCAGCTCCCGCGGGTAATCCTGGCAATGGGCGGACGTCCGGCAGATGCAATAGTCCATGATGAAATGGTGCTTCGACCGCTCTATGAAATGCCTGATGACCTCCGAGGGAAGTACGATATCCTCCCGTTCCGGCGTGGCCAGGTCCAGAGGTATCTCCCGCACCGTCAGCGAGGAGTCCTTCGGAAGCACGTAGATGTCGTCCCCGTCGAAGAAGGTCTTGTCCATCATCCGGCCGAGCAGGGGCCACCTGGTCATCTTGGCCAGTGAGGAACGGTAGCGGAACCCGCTCTTAATCGCCCGAACGTACACCATGGTTAGGCGGCCCAATTCCCGACCTCTTCCCGAAAACGCCCTAGCCACTATTCAACGCTTCGCCGAGGCCCAATCAAACCTTAATAACCGGGAAGGCCATGCCTGGGCGAGATGGAGATCGAGGAAGTGGCCAAGGCGCTCTCCTCCGAGACGCGCCTGAAGATACTGAAGCTGCTGGCCGAGGGCGAGGCCTCGGCGGTGCACGTCTACAAGATGTACAACGAGAGGTTCAGCGACCGCCGGGAGAGGGCCACCATCTACCGGGAGCTGGAGGTCCTTTACAAATCCAACTTCCTGGTCAAGTCGTACAAGGAGGAGAGCAAGGAGATCGTCTATCGCCTCGCCGCCCGCTCCATCAATCTCGATCTCGTCGCCCAGACCGCCTCGGCCGGTCCGTGATGGCTCATTCGATAATTTTCGTATCTCGTTACGCGATTTGGCAACTCGTTACGTGCTGGTGTAACAAGCGTTTATACCCTATTAACGGATTCACTGATTTACTGGTAGCGGCTCGTACTGCTACTTTGGAGGAAAACACATGGTAACCGTAGAACTGACCTTCGGCGTTCCTGACAAGGTCGCCGAGGAAGTGAAGAAGAAGTTCCCTAAGGAGACCGACGCTCTTCGCGTCACCAAGGCCAACCCGGCCTTCCCGCCGTACTACTCCGTCGGAGACCCCAGGGCCAAGCCCGAGAAGATCAAGGTCGACGGCAAGGAGTACTGGGTATACCGCTGCCGCAAGGC
>JAKPZB010000139.1 GCA_029560215.1 Methanobacteriota archaeon
CCCTTGCACTCCAGGTGGGCCTTGATGCCCGGGGAGTTGCCCACCAGCTGACCGCGGGCGATGACCGTGCCGCCGGTGGTGATGGTGCGGGAGATCAGCTCGGCCTTGCATCCCGGGGCGTTGAGGATGGCCCGGGAGCCCAGGTCCATGACGGCGCCCGGATGCGCCACGGCCACCGAATTGAAGCGGCAGACCCCGTTCGAACCGTTCATGTGCGCCGTGGGATAGGTCTGGATGCTCTTCACCGGTTTCAGCGCCACGTAGTTGTTGATGTAGGTCGCTCCCTCGTCCATGATAACGCTGGTGCGCGGACGCACGCCGATGAACTCCGACCAGTTGTGGATCATGGTGAAGGTGAGCTTGGAGTTCTTCTTCAGGAAGAATTCGGATATTCCCAGGTGCAGCCCCTTCTCCACCCCCTTGGTGGTGGCGCATCCGGTGACCACCTCGAACTCCGAGCCCTCCTCGGCGATCAGGACGTTATGGACATGCTGCTTTGTGTTGCGGTTCTTCAGCAGGAGGCAGGTCTGCACCGGCATCCTGACCTTGGCGCCTGGCAGCGCCCGGATGAAATAACCGTCCGATTCCTGGATGTAGGTCTCGGCGGTGAACTTGTCGGTGTCCGGCTGCACCGCCTTCCAGACGTAGTCCTTCAGCCAATCGTGCACCTTGAGCGCCTGGCGGAGCGGCATGAGCTCCACCCCTTCGCCCATGATCGCCGAGTGCACCACGGTGTTGTCCATGAGCAGGAAGTTGCCCGAGCGGCCGTGTCCGGTGGGCACGATCCCGGAATCGAGCAGGGTGGTCCTGGTGTCCTTCGGCAGGTCCTCCAGGGACTCGACCTCGGCCAGGTCCTTCTTGCCTTCCTGGTAAGCGTCCAGGTCGATGTCCTCGCCGAACTTCGCCTCCTTCTTAAGGGCTTCCCTGGCCCTCTTCTCCTCGTTGCTGACCATGTTCAACCCTCGGAAACGATGTTCTCTTTGATAAGATTGGCCTGGTTTATCTTGCAGCGGATGCACTCCTGGTATCCCATCTTGCGGATCTCCGCCAGGAGCTCTCTGGGGTTCCCGGAGCAAGCCACCGTCCCGTTGCACATGACGTAGCCGCGGTCGGCCTCCACATAATCAAGGATCTGGCCGGTGTGAGTGATGATCAGCGCGGCCTTGCCGCTCTTCTCCCTCCACCCGGCGCAGTGGGTGGGGCCGGTGAGCAGGTCGTGCACCTTCTCGCCGAGCTTCTCTATCGATACCATGTCCACCCCGCTCTCCGGTTCGTCCAGCAGGATGAGGCAGGGGTTCTGGGCGGTGAGCTGCAATATCTCCGAGCGCTTGATCTCCCCGCCGGAGAAGCCCACGTTGACGTCCCTCTCCAGGAAACGGGCCATGTCCAGCTCCTCGGCCACCTTGTCCGTGTCCACGTCGCCCTTGCTGGTCACCCGGACCAGATCTTTTAGTCTTACCCCGGTGAGGTTCGGCGGGCGCTGCATCATCATCCCGATGCCCCGCTTGGCCCTTTCGTTGACGGGCAGATGGGTGATGTCCTCCCCGTTCAACACGATCCGGCCGCTCTTCACCTTGTACCCGGAGAATCCCATGATGGTCATGAGCAGGGTCGATTTCCCCGACCCGTTCGGCCCGAACAGGACGGTGGTGTAGCCGGTCATCACGTTCAGGGACAGGTTGTGCAATATCTCCCGTCCCCCCACCTCCACGGTTAGGTTCTCGATCTCCAGCATTGGCTCCTCTCCCTTCAGCGATTGTTACCCAGGGTAGTTAAGGATATCGTGTTTCACTTCCGGTAGCGCTCGGGGTGCTCCAGCACCATCAGCTCGTTGCCGTCGGGATCCAGGAACGCGGCCATCAGACCGCCCCAGGGCTGCCTCTCCGGTTTCACTTTGAAGACCACGCCCTCGTCCACCAGGCGGCGGTGCAGGTCGTACATGCTGTCGCAGGAGAATACCACCCCGCTAACCCCGCCAGGCTGCCGCTCCCCCTCCCTGGGCACGTACAGCGCCACCTTCCCCATCGGCTCCCCCGGGCCCAGCTCGGCCCAGTTGCCGTCCCGGCGCCTCAGCTCCAGCCCCAGGACCTCCATGTAGAACTCCAGGGCGGCGTCCAGGTCCCGCACGGGAACCCCGGCCATCCACACCCTGGTGAGCCGCCCCTTCTCCTGCCGGGGATCGTTCTCGGCCATAGGGTCTCCGATAGGCATGCCCGTTCAATCGGGGCCCGAATATATAATCGTAATCTCCAGCGGAGAAAATAGATAATCCAGTTCGCTGTATGGGGCGGCATGAAGAAGGTCGTGGCCATCGTCGGACCGCCGGAACGCTGGATGCCCCTGTGCCGCCCCCACCGCCAGCTGGCCGATTTCATCTGCGCCTCCCCGCTGCGCGCCGAGCCCATCGACGACTCCAATTTCTCCCTGTTCCTGATAGACCTCTTCTCCGGGCGCTTCGACGTCCTAGTGGCCACCTGCCCCACGGCCATCGAGTCCATGGCGGCCATGGCCAAGAGGCGGGGCATGCTCGACCGGACCAGGGAGGCCATGGCCAGGACCGAGCTGATCGTCATCGGCGACCGGACCGCGCAGAGCGCCGAGCGCCACGGGCTGAAGATTTCTTCCGTAGCGCCCGAGGCGACCCCCGAGGCGCTTGTCCAACACATCAATTCCCGGCCTCGCCGGGGAACCGTGGCATTGCTGCGCTCCGATCAGGGATCGAAACGCCTGGTGGAGGACCTGAAGGGTACCGGCTGGAAGGTGGAGGACGTTCCGGTGTACTCGCTGCTGCTGGACGAGAGCGAGGACACCCAGGACCTCCTGGAGCGCCTGGACAACGGGAACATAGACGTCCTGGTGTTCCCGACCCCGGCGCACGCCCAGGCCTTCCTGGTGCAGCTCGAGGAACGCTGCGGCGAGGACGAGGCGCTGTCCCTGCTGGAAGGATTGACCGTGGCGGCCATGGGCCAGGAGACCCGGGAAAAGCTGGAGTCCTTCGGGATCAAGGTTGACCTGGTGCCGGAAACGGCCGAGGCGTCGGCCCTGCTCAGGCTGATAATCGATCATCTGGACGTCTGACATTCCCTTTTTTCCAGCATCCTAGGGACGCTCCTTGGTCAGCAGCGCGGCTACGGTGGCGATGGCCATCCCGGCCGTCATCAACAGCCACACCGAGCGGTAATCGGTCAGCGAGCCCTCGGCGATCATGAAGCCGGCGACCATCTGCAGCACCGCCCCGCCGGCGAAAGGGAATATGTTCAGCGAGGCGATGGCCGTCCCGGTCATCGAGCGCGGGAAGGCGTCCTTCACCTGCCCGTATATCGGCACGTACCAGCCGGCGAAGAACCCGAAGACGAAGTGCAGGACGGCGTACGCCGCCTGATCGGTCAGCCGGCCGGAGGCCAGCCACATCGCCCCCCACATGAGGGTGAACACGGCCGTCCCGAACACCACCACCTTGCGCCGGGAACGCAATACTCGATCGGAGATGAAACCGGAGACGGGACAGCCGGCGATCATCCCCAGCCCCACGAACGTCAGCGAGAAGCCGTACTCGGCCTTGTCCCAGCCCAGCACGTCCCGGAAGAACGGTCCGCCCATCAGCCCCTGGTAGGTCATCAGGCTGCCGTACATGAAGAAGAATATCGCCGCGAAGGGCCAGAACTTCATGCCCGAGCCGAATATCCGGCGGAGGGAGTCGGTCAAAGGTATCTTCTCTTCCCCTTCCGGCTCCTCCGGCGCCGGCAGCCCCACGTCCTCCGGTCGGTCGCGTACCAAAAGCCACATCAGCCAGGTCAGGGCCGCGGTAAGGAACGCCAAGGCCAGGAACACCTGCCGCCATCCGGCGAAATCGGACATGGCCGCCAACGGCCCGGCGGCCGCCAGACCGCCGACGTTACCGACCATCAGCAGCACCCCGGTCAGGGTGCTGAACTCGTCCTTCCGGAACCAGGAGGAGAGGACCTTCAGGGTCGGCACGTACACCATGGCCACCCCCAGGCCGATCATGACCCGCCCGGCCACCACCATCTCGAAGCTGCTCGCCAAGGCGGTCACCAACGCCCCCAGCGCCGACAGGGCGGTGAAGGTGCACACCGTTCGTCGCGGACCCCAGCGGTCGGTGAGCACCCCGCAGGGCAGCTGCATGACCATGTAGGCGTAGAAGTAGGCGGAGCTGAGGATGGCCACGGCGGTCAGGCCCACCCCGAACGACTCCTGCAGGTCGGTGGCCAGCACGGCCGGCGAAACCCGATGGAAGTATACCAGGAAATAGGTCAGGGCCATGATGCCGAAGATGGTCCAGCGGTTCCAGAGCGCATGTCCTTCCTTCGCCTCGGCCATCTGAACGCACCTCCGACCGGCCCTCCCGGGGGATGGCACAGTCCGGATAAAAACCTCCTCCGGACCATTTAATGATAATTGCCCCCGGACCGCCCGGTCATCTTCGGGCTTTCAAGATCTCCAAGGCCTCCTCGACCGTCAACGGCGGTTCGAAGTCAGCGTTCAGATGCTGCTTGTACATCATCATCAACCGGGAGAAGGAGGGCAGCTCCAGATTGGCCTCCTTGAGCACCTCCGGCCTCCTCATCAGCTCCCGGAAGGTCCCGTCGAAAAGCACCCTGCCCTTGAGCACGATGGCCCGGTCGGCCAGTTCGAACGCCACCGTAAGATCGTGGGTGGCGATGACCATGCTCTGCTTCAACCCCATTAGAACGTTGACCAGGTCCCTCCTGCCCTGGGGGTCGAGATTGGCCGTCGGCTCGTCCAGGAGCAGGACCGGGGGAGACATGGAAAGCAGGCCGGCCATGGCCACCCGCTTCTTCTCGCCCAGGGAGAGGTTCTGCGGCACCCTCTTCGCCAGGTGCGCGGCGCCCACTGCTTCCAAAGCCCTGTCCACCCGGGCGCGGACCTCCTCCTCCGGCAGCCCCATGTTCAGAGGGCCGAAAGCAACGTCCTCGTAGACCGAGGGCATGAACACCTGGTCGTCCGGGTCCTGGAATAGGAACCCCACTTGCTTCCGTGCCTCGGCCGCCCCCCGCCTCTCCACCTTCTTGCCGGCGATCCAGACCTCCCCTTCTTTGGCGAAATCGAGGGCGGCCATCAGATGCAGCAGGGTGCTCTTCCCCGCTCCGTTGGGACCGACGAGCGCCACGCGCTCCCCCTCCTTCAACTGGAGGTCCACGTTCTCCAGGGCCCGTATGCGCCCCGGGTACTCGAAGGAAACGCCGCGAAGCGAGATCACCACCAGACGTACCACCCCATCTGCTGGGTCAAGGCCAGAGCCCCTATAATAAGGAACGCCAGTCCCATCCCGGCGTCCCTGAACCTCAGGCGATGGCCGCCTAGCGACCGCACTCTGCCGTCGTAGCCCCGGGAAAGCAAGGCCAGATACACCCGGTCCGCCCTCCGGTAGGAACGCAGGAATATCATCCCGATGGTGTTGGAGAGGACCTTGAAGGCCTCCCCGTCCAGGAGCGAGCGCCCGCCCCGGAAGCCGCGGGACGAGCGGGCCAGGCGCATCCTTCCCGATTCGTCCAGAATCACGAAGATGAAGCGGTAGGTGAACATGATCATGTCGCTGAGCACCGATGGCAGCTTGAACCAGCGCAGCGCCCAGAGCACGTCCATGAAAGGGGTCGAGGAAACCAGCACCAGGAGCAGAAGCACCGAGGCCGATACGCGCAGCCCCATGTTCAGCGCGTTCCCCGTACCCGAGGTGAACAGCAGGGCGAGCGACGCCGCGGCGATGAAGGGAAAGGCCATGGCGTATCCCCTGGCCAGATGCGAAGGCGGGACCCGGGAGACGGCAGCGAGCGACAGGACGAAGGCCAGGGCTAACAAAAGCACCTCGGTTCCGGTGAGCAGGGCGATCACCACCGCCAGGGAGAGGAAGCAGAGCAGCTTGACCCGGGGGTCGAAGGCCGAAAGCCACGAATCCTTGGCGAACCGGTCCGCGTTAAGCTCCATGTTCAAAGCGCTCCTCCAGATGGTCGACGGCCGTCGATGAACGTCCTCAGGCCTTGTCCCGGGCCTTGAACCCTTTGAGGTACAGGTAGACCAGCCCGAAGGTCAGGGCGAATCCGACCAGGCCGGCCAGCAAGGCTCCCCAATAGTCATCCCCGTAGCCCAGGGGGGCGGTGTAGAACGGTTCGCTCTCCTGCACCCCGTTGTCCTCCATCACCCTCTCCAGTCCGTCCGGGAACGCCGCGGAGAAGGCGAAGTATCCCACCAGTCCGACGGCGAAGAGGACCAGAAGGACCGCCATCGCCCTGAGGTAGCTGGACCGGTTCATGCCTTCGCCTCCTCGGCCCTTATCCCGAACTCCAGGGTCTCCGGGGCCACCCGGCTGAGGAAGAGCACCACCCCGCTGGTGATCAGGGCCTCCCCGATCCCGATTATGGCGTGATAGATGCCCATGGCGGGCAGGGAAAGCAGCGGTTCGATGCCATAGCTGCCCCCGGAAAGGGTATAGCTCAGGGCCAGTTGCGCCCCGCAGGACAGGGCCGCCGCCAGGACCGAGGCCCAGGCGGCCAGAGGCACCCCGAGGCCGTTCCAGCGGTTCAGTCCTTTCCGGGTGAGCCTCAGCAAGCCGTAGGCCACCAAGGGGGCCACCACGGCCATGTTCAGGAGGTTGAGCCCCAGGGCGGTCAGGCCGCCGTCGCCGAAGACCAGACATTGGATGGTCAGGATGGTGGTCATGACCACTATGCCTCCGTACAGGCCCAGCAGGGCCACGGCCAAGGTCGCCCCGATAAGATGGCCGGTGGTCCCCATGGCCACCGGGAAGTTGAGCATCTGGGCGACGAATATCCCGGCGGCCAGGATGGCCATGAACGGCACCACCCGCTCGTCCAGGTTCTGTCTCAATCGGTGGACCGCCCAGGCCACTATCGGCAGGGCGATGGCCCAGCCCAGGCCGACCACGATCGGGTCCATAAGTCCGTCAGGAATGTGCGTGTCAACTTCCCCCAGTAATATATTCCAGGTAAATTCGTGTTACTAATCGTTTTTTAGTATTACGCATTCAACGCTGACGAATAAATAATTATCTATTTTTTCCCAGCCTGGTGCCGGTGAAAACCCCAGGGCGGATTCCCCGTCCAGCAAATACGTCTAAACCGCGGAAAATATCAAGCCCGGTCGATGAGGATGCCTACGGTCACGAGCCTCGACGCAAGATAGATCCCCTTCCTCGAACCGCCCCTTGATCACATTCTCATAAAAACAAGCGCTGACGCACACGAAATAAGAAAAACGATAATACCCAGAGCGGCATTGGGTCAGCGGAGTTATCATGAAGGTTGTGGCGTTCAACGGCAGTCCGAGGGTCAACGGCAACACCCATCAAGCGCTGGAATTCGTCCTCCAGGAGCTGAGGAACGAGGGTATCGAGACAGAGCTGATAGACATCTGCCGAGAGGAGATCAAGCCCTGCCGGGCCTGCGGCTCCTGTCGCAAGAGCAAGGACGAAAGATGCGTGATGGCGGACGACCGTTTGAACGAATACGTGCAGAAGATGAAGGCCGCCGACGGCATCATCGTCGGCTCGCCCGTATACTTCGGCAACATGACCGCCCAGACCAAGGCCTTCCTGGACCGGGCCTTCTATGTCGCCGGGGCCAACGGGGACCTGTTCCGCCGCAAGGTCGGAGCGGCCGTGGCGGTGAACCGCCGGGCCGGTGCGCTGGACACCTTCGATGAGATCAACAAGCTCTACCTCATCAGCCAGATGATCGTTCCCGGCAGCAGCTACTGGAACACCATCACCGCCCTCAAGCCGGGCGACATCGCCAGCGACGAGGAGGGCATCCGGACCATGCGCACCCTGGGCAAGAACATGGCCTGGCTGCTCAAGAAGCTGGGATGAGATGAAAGAGGTCGGGCTGGTCCACGTCTACACCGGCGACGGCAAGGGAAAGACCACCGCCGCCCTGGGCATGTGCGCCCGGGCGGTCGGCCACGGCTACCGAGCTTTGGTCGTCCAGTTCATGAAGACCTCCGGGACCTACGGGGAGAACTTACTCGCCCTTCCCGGCCTGGAGGTGGTGGCCTCCGGCCACGACTGTCTGGTCTTCTCGGACAAGATCACCCCGGCCGACCTGGACAAGGCGGCGGAGGGCCTGCGATTGGCGGCCGAGGCCCTGCGCTCCGGAAGATACCGTATAGTGGTTTTGGACGAGGCGAACGTGGCCATCAAGTTCGGCCTGATCGGGGCGGAGGAGGTGGTCCGGGCGATCAACCAACGGGATCCGGGCGTGGAGGCCGTGGTCACCGGGCGATACGCGCCGCCGGAGCTATTGGAGATCGCCGATTACATAAGCGAGGTTAAGGCCATCAGGCATCCCTACGAGAAAGGGGTGACCTCGCGGAAGGGCGTCGACCGGTGACCTCGAGGAAAACCCTTATCTAGCGGAAGTTGAAGAAAGGTGTACGATGGTAGAGGCCAAGCCCGGAGAGACCAAGTCCAAGTGCACCATCTGCGAATCCTTCAACTTCAAGGGCACCTGGACCTGCGAGTGCGACGCCGTCAACATCTCCCGCGACGACAAGTGCTGGAGGTGCGGGCGGCCCCGCTTCCAGAACGAAGAAGTCTAGAAGAGCTCGTCCAGCTCCTTCATGGTCAGGCGCAGCTGGATGACGTCGCCGACCACCGCCACCAGGTCGGTGGAGACGTTGATGATGATCGGCTTGAACAGCTTCTTCTTGATGTGCAGCTCCTTGGCGGCGTCCTTGTTGACATTGACCAGGATGTGAAGGACAGTCCACTTCTCGGTGTTGATGGTGCTTCCATGGAGGATGCCGAGATCGCGTCCGTCCTTGCTGATTACCCTCTTCTTGTCCACGCTGCTGAGTTCCATTGAGGAATTCCCCGTGCAACATGAATATGGACGGAGATAATGGTTTCCTCATTTGGCCACGGCCATGATGATGGCCACGACGAGGAACGCCAGACCGGCCAGCAACCAGTTCCCGGTGAACATCAGAACGAAGATGGCGGCCAGGGTGGCCGGGAAGAACCTGATCAGGCTGCCGATCAGCAGCAGGATGATGGCGCCGATGATCACCAGGAAAAGGAAACCGACCAGTATCCAAAGCTCGATGAACATCGACCGGCCATGCGGCTGACCGGTAAAGTATCTTGCGTCGTATCCCGCGTTCGACGCAGAAGCATTTAATGACGCGATTGTCGATAAGTGCCCTCGATGGGCGGGGCTTGGGAGGAGGAGTACCGGTCGAAGCTCCTCACCGCCGAGGAGGCGGTATTGAAGATAGGTCCCGGGAGGACGGTGTTCCTGGGAACGGCCTGCGGGGAGCCGCAGGCGCTAGTGAAGGCGCTCCTCGCCAAATCCTACGCCATGATCGACAGCGAGGTAATTCAGACGCTGTCTTTGGGGCTTACCTTCTACGCCGAGGACCAGTTCCGCGACCAGTTCCGGCTGAACGCCTTCTTCATCGGTCCCAATGTGCGGGGGGCGGTGAACGAGGGAAGGGCGGACTACACCCCGGTGAACCTGTCGGACATCGAGAGGCTGTTCTCCAGCGGACTGAAGCCGGTGGACGTGGCCTTGATCCAGGTCTCCCCTCCGGACCAGGACGGCTACTGCAACCTGGGCGTATCGGTGGACATCACCATGTCCGCGGCCATGCATGCGGACGTGGTCATAGCGGAGGTCAATCCGAACATGCCCCGCCTGGGCGGGGACAGCCGGCTGCACCTGAGGGAGATAGACCATATCGTGGAGAACGACCAGCCCCTCCTGGAGTTCACCGGCGACGGGGAGGTCTCCCGCACCGCCCCGCGCATCGGAAAGCACGTGGCCGACCTGATCCCGGACGGGGCCACCATCCAGATAGGCTACGGCAGCGTGCCGGACGCCATCCTGGCGTACCTGGACGAGAAGAAGGACCTGGGCATCCACACCGAGCTGTTCTCCGACGGGATAATCGATCTGGTGGAGAAGGGCGTGATCACCGGCAAAAAGAAAGGGTTCCACGACGGTAAGATCGTCTCCTCCTTCTGCATGGGCTCCAAGCGCCTCTACGATTTCATCGACGGGAACGAGATGTTCGAGATGTATCCCTCGTCGTACACGAACGACCCGTGCAACATCTCCCGCAACCGCAACATGATCGCCATCAACTCCGCCCTGGAGGTCGATCTCACCGGCCAGGTGTGCACCGACCAGATTGGGCACCGTTTCTACTCCGGGATAGGCGGCCAGGCCGACTTCATACGCGGCGCCGCCCGCTCCCCGGGCGGAAAAGCGATAATAGCCATGCCCTCCACCGCCCAGCATTATACCATCTCCCGCATCGTTCCCACCTTGTCCACCGGAGGCGGGGTGACCACCACGCGGGGCGACGTGCAGTTCGTGGTGACCGAGTTCGGGGTTGCCGACCTGCGGGGGAAGAGCATCATGGAACGGGCGCTGGCGCTCATCGGCATCTCCCACCCCAGGTTCCGGGCGGAGCTGCTGATGCACGCCAAATCGCTCCATTACGTCTACCAGGACCAGATGGAGGCCGGTTACGTCGGTATCTATCCGGAGCAGTACGAGTCCATCCGCGTCGTCGCCGATCAGGAGATGTACTTCCGGCCGGCGAAGCCCACGGACGAGCCGCTGCTCAAGGAGATGTTCTATTCGCTGTCCAGGGACACCGTCTACAACCGGTTCATGGGCCTCAAGCGCAGCATGCCGCACCGCGAGCTGATGCGCATCGTGAACATCGATTACGATACCAGGATGACGCTCTGCGGCTTCGTCAACGAGGAGGGGGTGTGGTCCATGACGTCCTTCGCCATGTACGATCTGGACAAGGCCTCCAACACCGCCGAGATATCCTTCGCTGTGAGTGATAGGTGGCAGAACAAGCGCATCGGCACCATGCTCATGGACATGATGATCGCCATCGCCCGGGACCGCAAGATCAAGGCGTTCACCGCCGAGCTGCTGGGAGAGAACATGCGCATGCTGGACCTCTTCTATCGCACCGGCCTCAAGGTGGAGACCCGGCTGATGGAGGATACCTACCTGGTCACCATCGACCTATGGACCAAGTGAGCCGCAGTCGGGGCAGGAGGGGTTGCGGGCGAAGACCACCTCGTCCGCCTGGTTGGAGCGCAGGTCGATGAACAGGGCGCGGCCGTTCGGGGCGTCGCCTATTCCGGTTATGATCTTCACCGTCTCCGCCGCCTGCATGGAGCCGATGACACCGGCCGCCGCCCCCAGCACCGGGACCCCGCTCCAGCGGTTGGGCAACGACGGGAAGGCGCATCTCAGGCAGGGGCCTCCGGGAACGACGCTGAGGACGTGACCGGAAAAGCCCTCCACCGCCCCGTGCACCAACGGTATCCTCCGGTCCAGGCAGACCCGGTTCAGCAGGTACCGTCCCTTGGGGTTGTCTAGGCAGTCCACGGCCAGGTCGGCCTTCTCCAGGATGAAGGCGGTCTCCTCCTCCAGCTTCATCGGCAGCGCCTCCACGTCCACTTCGGAATTGAACGCTTCGATCTTCATGCGCGCCGATTCCACCTTGTAACGCGGAAGCAGCGCGTCCTCCTCGAAATGGATGACCTGGCGGTTCAAGTTGGAAGGCTCGACCTTCTGGTCGTCGATGAGGATGAGCCGTCCCACGCCGGCCGCGGCCAGGTATTGGCAGACCGGGGAGCCCAGCCCCCCCACCCCGACCACGGCTACGCTGGCCTCGGAGAGCCTCTCCTGGGCCTGGGGGCCGAAGCCGGGAATGGACAGCTGGCGGGCGTAACGGTCCTTCATGGGGACCAGGATGGTCATGGGCGGATATAACAGGTGCTGCCCTCACCAACAGTGGAAAGGTCCCAGTGCCAAGATATATAAGTAAAAATTTCCTGCCTCGGATGGGGAATCGACTGTGGAGACGGTGATCGAGGTTCGGAACCTCGTTAAGAGATACGGCGACCTGGTGGCCGTGAACGGCATCGACCTGGAAGTGAAGGCTGGGGAGGTCTATTCCATACTCGGCCCGAACGGGCCGGGAAGACCACCTCGGTGGAGATCATGGAATGCCTGAGGATAAAGACCTCCGGGGAGGTGCGCATACTCGGACATGACATAGAGAAGGGGCAGAGGGACATCCGGAAGCGCATCGGCGTTCTTCCCCAATCCTTCAACGCCTTCGATTACCTCACCGTGAAGGAGAACATCGAGTACTTCGGCGGACTTTTCGATAAGGGCGTCGCGGCGGAGGACCTCATCGAGGCGGTGCAGCTGCAGGACAAACGCAACGTCTGGTTCACCAATCTGTCCGGGGGGCTGAAGCAGAGGGTCGGCGTGGCCATCGCCATGGTCAACGACCCCGACCTGATATTCCTGGACGAGCCGACCACCGGCCTCGATCCGAAGGCCAGGCGGGAGGTCTGGGAGATCATCCGCAAGCTCAAATCGCAGAACAAGACCGTGATACTCACCACCCACTACATGGAGGAGGCGGAGGTCCTCTCGGACCGCGTGGCCATCATGAACGACGGCAAGTTCATCGCCATGGGCACTCCGAAGCAGATCATCGAACAATACGGCTCCGGAAGCACCTGCGTGGTCAAGGGGGCCAACCCAGCCGCGGCCGAGGCGGTGCGCTCCGCGGGCATGACGCTCGAGGCCCGCGACGGTGACCTGATGGTGAAGCTGGACAACAAAGGGTCGCTTCCCCGTCTGGTCGGGCTTCTGTCCGGTTCGGAGGTGACCTATGATGAGGTGCTCATCAAGGGGAGCACCCTGGAGGACGTCTTCCTCAAGCTGACCGGCAAGAAGCTGGCGGAGGCGGAGCAATGAGGCCCAAGCATGTCATGGTGGACCTCAAAGGCCAGGCCAGATCCTTCTTCCGGGTCAAGAGCAACCTGTTCTGGGTGTTCGCCTTTCCGTTACTATTGATCATAATATTCGGGGCCATCTTCTCCAATCTGGGCTCGGAGGCGGTCACCTTGAACGTGCAGAACCTGGACCAGGGACCGGGCTCTCAGGAGCTATTGGCGGCTCTGAACGAGACCGGCATGGTCAAGCTCAAGTTCATCTCGCCTTCGGCGGACCTGGAGCAGTACATCAAGGACAACTCCCTGGCGCACGTGATGGTCATCCCGGCCAATTATTCCAGCAATCTGGCGAGCAACCTCACCGCCCCCATCGAGCTGCGTCTGGACGAGACCGTCTCCACCTCCGGCGCGGTTTTCAACGCCGTCAACGGGGTGGTCAACGCCTTCAACCTGCGGATGGCCGGGGGCGAGCAGCATGTCCAGATCGAGATGGGCAGCATCGTGCAGGAGCGCTTCACCTTCCTGGACTTCTTCGTGCCCGGCATCATCGGCCTGACCATCATGACCACCTGCGTGTTCAACGTCCAGGGCACCATCTCCCGCTACCGGGCGAACGGCATATTCCGCAAGCTGGCCACGACGCCCATGACCCCGTTCGAGTGGCTGCTCTCCCGCATCCTCTGGCACCTGTTCATATCGTTCCTGACTCTGGCGGTGATCATGGGCTTCGGCGTGCTGATCTTCGGAATGAACATGAGCGTCAACCTGGTGGTGGTCCTGATGATCGTGGCCGGGAGCGCCATGTTCTCCGCCCTGGGCATGATCATCGCCCGCTTCGTGAAGAACGAGGAGACGGCCAGCATGGCCGCGAACGCCATAACCTTCCCCATGATGTTCCTCTCCGGCACCTTCTTCCAGCTGGAGATGATGCCCTCCTACCTGCAGCAGATCGCGGCGGTGTTGCCGCTCACCTACATGAGCCAGGGGCTGAGGGACGCCATGGTCTACGACAATCTGGCGGGAGCGTACTTCAACCTGGCGGTGGTGGCGGTGATCGGAGTGATGTTCGTCATCGTGGCGGTGCTGATCACCAAGTGGGAGGAAGAGTGAGGCGACGCACAGTTAAATATCAAAGCGCATCTTTCCAGGCGATCACGTGCTAGGTCGAAGGTCGTTCATACTCTTCCTCTCGAAGATGATCTCCGCAGCCCTGGCCTACGTCGGGCTGTACTTCATCACCAGGTACCTGGAGACGGACATCTACGGTACGGTCACCGCGGCCATGGCCCTGGTGGCCACCTTCAACGCCGTCTCCGACCTGGGCTTCAGCAGCGCGCACGTGAAGCGGATATCCGAAGGGGCCGATCCGAACGAATGCATCAGCACCTTCGCCTTCATCAAGGTGGTCCTGACCTGCCTCATGGTCCTGATCACCGTGGTCTCCATCTTCGTATGGACGACCTTGCTCGGGAACGAGCTCGCCGGCGCCAGCATCAACGTGATATTCCTGTTCATAATCTACCAGGTGCTCTATGACCTTTCGGGCATAGCCACGGTCACCTTCCAGGCCCGCATGGAAATGGCCAAGATGCCCCTGGCCACCCTCATCGAGCCGCTGGTCCGGGTCCCCCTGGTGATATTCGTGGCCATTAGCTACATGGGGGTCATGGAGCTGACCTTGGCGTATCTGGTCGGGGCGGCGGTGGTCTTCCTCACCTCCATGTACCTGCTACTCCGCGAAAAGATAAGCTGGACGCGGCCGGTGCTCCTCCGTTCCTATTACACCTTCGCCTTGCCGCTTATCATCATCACTGTCATCAGCGCGGTCAGCGGAAGCGCCGACAAGCTGCTCATAACCTTTTTCTGGAACACCAACGACGTCGGCCTGTACGCCGCGCCCGCTGTGTTCCTTGGCGTCTTCGCCACCATCAGCACGGCCGTTTCCACGCTTACGTTCCCGTCCTTCTCCAAGCTGCACAAGGATGGGAACTTAGCGGAGATCCGCTCGCTGTCCAAGCAGGCCGAGCGGTACATAGCCATGATCGGGCTGCCCATCACCATACTCATAATCATGTTCCCCTACGAGGTGTGCGAGGTGCTGCTCGGACCGAAGTACATCGACTCCGGGAAGGCCATCGGGATCATGGTGGTCACCACGTTCATCACCATGATCAACAGCGTGCACGGCTCCCAGATCGTCGCCGTGGGCCGTCCGGACATCTCGGCGCGCATCACCATCATCACTGTGATCCTGAACATCACCCTGATGCTGTTCTTCATACCCGGCTTCGGCCTGGGCCTTTCCTTCGTCGGGGCGGCCCTGGCGCTGCTCATCGGCAACTTCATCAGCTTCCTGATGGTGCGCTATACGGTGTACCGGCTGACCGGCACGTACCCCAACGTCCGATTGGGCTTGCAGCTGCTGGCCGGCCTGGCGGCCGCCGGGGCCATGTACGTCCTGGACCTGTTCATCTCCATCGACCGGTTCTACACCCTCATCATCTTCGGGCTGGTGGCCTTCGCGGCGTTCCTGGCGGTGCTGGCCGCATTAGGCGAGTTCACCAGGAAGGATGTGGATTACTTCCTGGACCTGATCAACATCAGGAAGATGTTCTCCTACATCGGCGGGGAACTGAAGGGAAAATAGGAAAAGAAAGGTTTTGGAAAGGGGTTTCGGCCTACTTCTTGTGCAGGGCGCGGGAACCCTGGATCAGAACGTCCAGGATACCGGGGTCGGCCAGGGTCGAGGTGTCTCCGAGCTCCTCGGCGGTGCCGGTGGCGACCTTGCGCAGGATGCGGCGCATGATCTTGCCCGAGCGGGTCTTGGGCATCCCGGGGCAGAACTGGATGACCTCGGGTGTGGCTATCGGGCCAACTTCCCTTCGAACGTGAGCCACCAGTTCCTTGCGCAGCTGGTCGCTCTCCTCCACCCCGGTCTTCAGGGTGACGAAGGCGTAGATGGCCTCTCCCTTGATGGGGTGCGGCACCGGAACGATGGCCGCCTCGGCCACGTTGTGATGCGAGACCAGGGCGGACTCCACCTCGGCAGCGCCGATGCGGTGGCCGGATACTTTAATGACATCGTCCACTCGGCCCATGATCCAATAGTACCCTTCCTCGTCGCAGCGGGCGGAATCGCCGGTGAAGTACTTGCCGGGGAAGCGCACCCAGTAGATCTCCTTGAACCGGTCGTGCTGGCCCCAGACGGTGCGCATGATCGACGGCCAGGGCTTGGTGATGCAGAGGTAACCTCCCTCGTTCACTCCGGCCTTGCTGCCGTCGTCCTTGACGATCTCCGGCACCACGCCGAAGAAGGGGAGCGTGGCCGAACCGGGCTTGGTGGTTATGGCCCCGGGAAGCGGGGTGATGAGGATGGAACCGGTCTCGGTCTGCCACCAGGTGTCCATGATCGGGCACTTCTCGTTGCCGACGTACTTGTGGTACCACATCCACGCCTCCGGGTTAATCGGCTCGCCGACGGAGCCGAGCACCCGCAGGGAGCTCAGGTCGCGTCCCTGCGGCCACTTCTCGCCCTCCCTCATCAGGGAGCGGATGGCCGTGGGGGCGGTGTAGAAGATGTTCACCTTGAACTTCTCCACGATGTTCCAGAAGCGGTCCACCTGCGGGTACGTCGGGATACCCTCGAACATCAGGGTGGTGGCCCCGGCGCAGAGCGGCCCGTATACTATGTAGCTGTGTCCGGTGATCCAGCCGATGTCCGCGGTGCACCAGTAGGTGTCGTTCTCGTGGTAATCAAAAATATATTTGAAGGAGGTGGTCACCCCCAGCAGGTATCCGGCGGTGGTGTGGACCACGCCTTTGGGCTTTCCGGTGGATCCCGACGTGTACAGGATGAACAGCGGGTCCTCCGCGTCGCACCACACCGGCTCGCAGGAGCGGTCGGCCTTGGCCATCTCCTCGTGCCACCAGATGTCCCGGCCGGGCTCCATCGGGCACTCGGCGCCGGCGCGCTTGACCACGATGACCTTCTCGATGGACGTTCCCTTCTCCAGGGCCACGTCGGCGTTGGTCTTGAGCGGAACGAACTTGCTGCCGCGGTGGTTGCCGTCGGCGGTGATAAGGATCTTGGAATCGCAGTCCGCGATGCGGTCCTTCAGCGATTCCGAGCTGAATCCCCCGAACACGATGCTGTGCACCGCGCCGATGCGAGTGCAGGCGAGCATGGCGATGGCCAGTTCGGGGATCATCGGCAGGTACAAGGATACCCGGTCGCCCTTCTGCACTCCCAGGGACTTCAGGACGTTGGCGAAGCGGCATACCTCGGTGTGCAGCTGCTGGTAGGTGTAGGTCTTGACATCATCCTCGTTCTCTCCCTGCCAGATGATGGCCGCCTTGTTCTTGCGGCCGTTCTCCAGGTGGCGGTCGAGGCAGTTGTAGGA
>JAKPZB010000140.1 GCA_029560215.1 Methanobacteriota archaeon
CACGCCCATGATGCCCATCTCCCCCAGGGCCCGGCAGATCTCTTCCGGGTGGCGGTGGGTGAGGTCGAGCTCCGCCGCGATGGGCTTGATCTTGGTTTCGGCGAACTTGGTAATCTGGTCCTTCACCATCTGTTGTTCTTCAGTGAGTCCGAAATTCATAAAAATCCCCCCTTGATGTATTTTGTGGTTCGTTCAATCCTGAACTTCCCAGACCCTGACAGGTTACGGCTCCAAGGGCCTCATCACTTGCCCTTGAATACGGGTTTTCTCTTCTCGAGGAACGCCTTCATGCCTTCCTTCTGGTCATCGGTGCTGAAGCACTGGGAGCAGCACTCCGTCTCGAGCCTCATGGCGTTGTCGAGTGCCAGGTCGTAGCCGTAGTTGATGGCATGCTTGGCCATCTTGAGCGCGAAGCCGGGCAGGTTGGCCATCTTCGCGGCCAGCTTCTTCGCCTCCGGCAGGAGCTGGTCCAGCGGATAGACCTGGTTGACGAGCCCGATCTCGTAGGCCCGCCTGGCATCGATCTGGCCGCCGGCCAGGATGTACTCCTTGGCCCGTCCCATGCCCACGAGGCGCGCCAGGCGCTGCGTGCCGCCCCAGCCGGGGATTAGGCCGATGAGGATCTCGGGCTGGCCGAAGCGGGCATTCTCCGAAGCCAGCCGGATGTCGCAGGACATGGCCAGCTCCACGCCGCCGCCAAGGGCGAAGCCGTTGACCGCCGCGATGACGGGCTTCGGAAGCACCTCGTACATGCGGAAGGTCTCGATGCCGGCCTCCATGAACTCCATGGCCTGCTGGGGCCTCAACTCCGCCATCTGGGAGATGTCGGCGCCGGCCACGAAGGACTTCTCGCCTGCACCCGTGAGGATGACAGCCTTGATCGCCTCGTCGGTCTTGCACCTGGCGGCCGCGTCCTTGAGCTCGCCAATCACCTCCGAGTTCAGGGCGTTGAGCGCCTTGGGCCGGTTGATGGTGATGGTGGCGACCCCGTCGGCCACCTCGAACAGGATGTGTTTGTATTCCATAACAGGTCCACCCTCCTTTCTGTTGAAGATCCCGTTTCGTGCGGGGCATGGGCGGAAGCCGTCCCCGCCCCGCTTCATCGCCGGTTACTTCGCGCTGTAGTCGTAGACGCCGCGGCCGGTCTTGCGGCCGAGGAGGCCCGCGTCGACGTACTTCTTCAGCAGCGGGCAGGGGCGGTACTTGGAGTCGCCGAAGCCCTTGTAGAGAACGTCCATGATGGCCCAGCAGGTGTCGAGGCCGATGAGGTCGGCCAGCGTGAGAGGCCCCATGGGGTGGTTCATGCCGAGCCGCATGATGTCGTCGATCGCCTTGGGCGAGCCGACGCCTTCCATCAGCGTGTAGAAGGCCTCGTTGATCATGGGCATGAGGACGCGGTTGGAGACGAAGCCCGGGAAGTCGTTGCACTCGACGGGGATCTTTCCGAACTGCTTCGAGAGGGCCTCCGTCGTGTTGTAGGTCTCCTGCGAGGTGACGAGCCCGCGGATGATCT
>JAKPZB010000142.1 GCA_029560215.1 Methanobacteriota archaeon
GGAGGCAAATCCTTTTTTATTTGAACTCTGTCAGTGACCCAATGGCTTCGGTTCTCATCATTCTCGGGAGCAAGAGCGACGCGGAGGTAGGCCGCAAGGCCCTGGAGGTTCTGAAGCGCTTCGGCGTCCAGACGGAAATGATCGTGGCCTCGGCCCACCGCACCCCGGACCGGGTGAAGCTCATGGTGGAGCAGAGCGGGGCGGACGTGTTCATCGCCATCGCCGGGCTGGCCGCGGCCCTGCCCGGAGCGGTGGCCTCCTTCACCAGCAAGCCCGTGATAGGCGTCCCGGTCTCCGGCAAGCTCGGCCTCGATTCCATTCTTTCCATAGTGCAGATGCCCCCTGGCATCCCGGTGGCCTGCGTAGGCCTGGACCGCGGGGACAACGCGGCCCTTCTGGCGGTCTCCATGCTCTCCATCGGGGACCAGAAGCTGGCCAAGGCGCTGTCCTCCTACCGCCGGGAGATGGCCGAGAAGGTGGAGAACGATTCCATTGAGGTGCAAGCCTGATGTTCGACCCACAAGAGTTCGTGCAGGAGAAGATCGAGGAGCTTAAGACCAAGATAACCGGCAAGGCCATCATCGCCTGCTCGGGCGGAGTGGACAGCACGGTGGCCGCCGTTCTGGTCGACCGCGCCATAGGCGACAGGCTCCTCACCGTCTACGTAGACACCGGCCTGATGCGCAAGGGGGAGACCGAGGACGTGCGGCGCATGTTCGACAATCTGAACGTGCACTACCGCCTGGTCGACGCCAAGGACGAGTTCTTCGCCGCCCTGAAGGGACAGATCGACCCGGAGGCTAAGCGCAAGGTGATCGGGGAGAAGTTCATCCGGGTGTTCGAGCGGGAGGCCAAGGCCTTCGGGGCCGACCACCTGGTCCAGGGGACCATCGCTCCCGACTGGATAGAGAGCGGCGACGGCGTCCGCGACACCATAAAAAGCCATCACAACGTGGGCGGGCTTCCCAAGGACATGACCTTGAAGCTGGTGGAGCCGCTGTGGGACCTCTACAAGGACGAAGTGCGCGCCGTGGCCCGCTTCCTAGGCGTGGAGGTGTCCGAACGCCAGCCCTTCCCCGGCCCGGCCCTGGCCATAAGGGTCATCGGCGAAGCGAACCCGGAGTCGGTGGGCGTGGTGCGCGAGGCCTGCGCCATCGTGGAGGAGGAGCTGGAGGCAGCCTCCGCCAAGGGAAGCATGGTACGTCCCTGGCAGTACTTCGCGGTGCTCCTTCCCGTGCAGTCGGTGGGGGTCCAGGGAGACCGCCGCGCTTACGGGAGGACCATCGCCATCCGCTCCGTGGAGTCGGTGGACGCCATGACCGCCTCCTTCTCCAAGATCCCGTACGACGTGCTGGAGCGCATATCCTTGCGTCTAACCAACGAGATGAAGGCCAACGTCAACCGGGTGGTTTACGATGTCACCCACAAGCCGCCGGCGACCATCGAGTGGGAGTGATCACAACAGCTCGTCCAGATCCTTCCAGTCGTCCACGGTGTGATCGGGAACGATCGAATCGTCCGGCTGGAAGTAACCGCTTTTCTTCAGCACCGCCCTCATTCCCACCGATTTGGCGCCCTTGATGTCGGCCTGCAACGAGTTCCCGACGTACATGGAGTCGTTCTTGTCGGCGCCCAGGTTGAACATGGCCATCTTGAACATGCGCGGGTTGGGCTTCCTCAGCCCCACGTCGCTCGAGAATATCATGTCATCGAAGTAACCTTCCAGACGGAAGTGCTTCATGTCCCTCAGCGGGAATTCCGAGGGAAGCCCCCAGGCCACGTCGGAGATTAGGCCGATCGAGCAGCCCCGGTCTCGCACCCTCTGTAGCATCTCCAGCGTGCCGGGCACCAGGCTGCGGTCCTCCTTCAAAGCCTCATAGAACAGCTCCATGCCGTCCTGGACGAGGCCCTCGTCCACCTTGCACCCGGCGGAGCTGAATATGCTGTCCAGCACACGTTCCAACGGTATCTCCAGCATGTCCCGCAACTTGCGGTCCCGGTTGCCCTGAAGGGTGGCGAGCACGGAACGGCGGAACTCCGGCTCCTGCATCCGCCCCCCGGTCTCCCCGGCCAGGCGATACAACCGGCTGATTATCCTCTCCTCCGGTCCGGCCCAGTCGTGGTAGTAATCGATCAGGGTATGGCCCAGGTCGAATATCACGGCCTTCATGGCTATTCCTAATGCAGAGGCCAGACATAATCGTTTCCCGAGACTCATCCGGGGGTCCGACCAATCGTTTTATACCGAATACCGGTGATTCGGCCCCGATGCGGGTCTACGTGGTGGACAACGGGGGGCAATGGACGCACCGGGAGTGGCGCGTTCTAAAGTACCTCAAGGTGGAGACCAGGATCATCCCCAACACCACCCCGTTCGATCAGATGGGCCAGGTGGACGCCCTGGTGCTTTCTGGGGGCGCTCCCGACGTGGCCTCCGAGGCCGGGCGGATGGGCAACAACGGCGAATACATCGACAAGGCCGACTTCCCCATCCTGGGCATCTGCGCCGGCATGCAGTTCATGGCCACCCATTTCGGCGGAAGCACCGGTCCCGCAGTGCGCGCCGAGTTCGGGCGGACCCGGCTATACGTGGACGAGGAGGACCAGCTTTTCCGAGGCGTGCCGAGAGAGTTCGATGTCTGGGGGTCTCACAACGACGAGGTTAAGACCGTTCCGGAGGGCTTCGAGGTGCTGGCTCACTCCGACACCTGCCGGGTCGAAGCGATGTGCTCCTCGAAGCGTCCATTGTACGCCGTGCAGTTCCATCCCGAGGTGGAGAACACCGATCATGGCATGGACATCTTCCGTAACTTCCTGAGGGCGGTGGAGGAATGGCACCGCTGAACGAGGACCTCCGGAAGGCGCTCATGGCCGCCCTGGACAAGCGGCGACGGGACGACACTCTGGAAGCGGCGGTGGGCCGTGAGGTGCGCCGGGCCGGGCTGCGATACCAGGATTACCTGGACATCATGGAGGCCGTGAGGGTCATCACCAGAAAGGACAAGCTGGACCCCTGGAAGGCGGCCAAGGCCTTACTGGAGCAGCAGTAGGACGACGATCATCAGGACGGCCAGGGCCAGCACCAATGCCACGATCGCGGTCCTCCGATCGCTGCCCAGCACTATCGGTATGGGACCGATCATGATCACCCCGGCCACGGACGTTCCTCTCGCCCTATCCGAACCCACCTGAGATACCCCGGTCCATAGGGCATAAACGAAAGCAACGAACGCCAAGAACGCCAGGAGCAGGGACGCCGCCCCCATGGCGCCGCTAGCCTTCAGCACCGGGAAGATGATTAAGAGATGGAGCTCGACCTCCCCTCTCTCCCAGGCCATCCACGCCAGGGCGGCGGAGGATAACAGGAGCGTCGCGGCCAAAGCCCAAGGCCATCTCCTTCTCACAAGGCATCATGGTTCCATACCATTTTTTACTTACCCGCGCGTTGGGTACGTAATGCCCGATCCCAAGCCCCGGGCGGGACCTTTGGGAAGGGGTTCGATAAGCTATTAATCACCAAGCGGCGATTCCTGTTCCCAGCATGACCACTCTGAACGCGGTGCTCAAGGAGATCTTGGAATCGAGGGGCTTCCTGGTCGACCAGGCCGGGTCCTTCGTGCGCGGGCGCCGCGAGAACATCGAACTGCATTTCTTTCCCTATGCCAGGCACTCCCCGGCGGCCATGGAGGAGCTGATCAAGACCGCTCCGTCCGTCAAGGGGAAGGTGGTGCTGGCGGCCCTGGTGTCTCTAGCCGAGTCGACGCTGGCCGCGCTGCCGCCGGAGGTGGTGGTCTGGGACCGCGAGGCGGTGGAGCACGAGGTCGGGCGAACCCGAATCGAGAAATTGGTGGGCGAGGAGGACCACGGCCTCATCGACGATCTGTACGCGGACGACGTTCCGATGCTGGACGACCTCCCCGGAATGGGGGAGGAGGAGCGCATCATCCCCATGCGCATGTCCCTGCAGGACGTGGTGGAGCTATCCTCCAAGACCGTGGGAGGCTTCAGTCACCGCCTGGAGCTGGTGCCGCATTTCCTTTTCAGCTATCAGGTCCCATTGTACGTGGGGGAGGGAAAGATCGGCGGCCGCGAGGGGACCATGGCCGTCAACGCCCTGACCAAGGACGTGCAGACCTGGGACCAGGTCCCGGAGACGGTTGCCAGCCTGGACCTGGGGCACAAGCGGCTGGAGCCGGTGCTCGAGGAGGAGGACGCCTCCGCCCTGGTCCGGTCGACGGTGGAGCGGGAGCATACCTACGAAAGGGACATGGTCAGGGAGAACGGGCAGGTGACCATGACCGAGAGGGTGACGGTGCATCCCCGTCTGGACCTGGGATCGGTGAAGCCGCTCGGCATCTACTACGTCCCGATATGGTGCGTGGAAGGCACCAAGGGGGTCATGGTCCTCAACGCCAGCACCGGAAAGATCCTCAGCGAGGATTACTTCCGGGACATCAGCTGATCCAACCGCCCCCGTATGTTCTTCCAGTGAGCGCCCTGCCAGTACACCTTTCCGCAGCCCTGGCACATCCAGAAGTCCTGATGACCGCTCCAGGTGCCCTCCGGCACCTTATGTTCGACCCGCTCCTTGGGGACCCGTTCGAGCTGCCCGTTGCAGGCCGTGCACCTCGTTCGCTCCAGGTCCAAGCGCAGTCCGAACCTTTCCACCACCGCTGAGAGCTGAACGTCCAGATCGTCGCTTTCCATATAGAATCCCCGGGCCCCGGCGCGCTGGGCCAGCTGCTTGTCCCGGGTCAGCAGATATCGGTCGCCGAGAATGGCCAGCAGTTCCCCGTCCGCTTCGTCCCGCAAATACTCCGAATCGTAGCCCATGATCCTCAGCCAGCGGGCGAGCGACCCAAGCATCCCATCCAGAAGGAAGGACGGCTCAGGCATCGCGTCTGACCTCATAGGTGAGGTGCACGCCGGAACCCAGGCGCTCGAACGATACCAGGCGCAGCGGGATATGCTCGCCCACGCGGAAACCCTCCCCGTCCACCGGGGTCGGGGATTCCCTGCCGCCGATGATGAAATCGCCAACGAAAACGGAGTATACATCGACCAGCCCCGCCCTGAAGAAGGAGTAGATGGTCTCCCCTCCGCCTTCCACCAGCAGGGACGTCACTCCCCTCTGTCCGAGCGTCTCGAGGAGCGCCATCAGGTCTATCGCGCCTTGCCCAGCCGGACCGTCTCCGCCCCCGGGTACTGCCGTCCGCAGTCCTCCAGGGTCACCACCAGGGTCCTGGCCCGGTCGTCGAGGACCAACGCGGACTCCGGGACCTTGCCCCGG
>JAKPZB010000001.1 GCA_029560215.1 Methanobacteriota archaeon
GGACCTCGGATACGAACCGGTCTACGATCTGCCTGAGGGCGTGGCCGAGACGGTGGCGTGGTACCGGGAGAACGGCTACCTTTGAGCAACAGTTAAATTCGCTCTCCGTTTTAACCGCTGCGGTGAAAGGTTGGAAAAGACGTTGTACAGGACCTTGCTGAATTTGCTGAGGATCAGCTACGCCCTGCCGTTCGTGATGGCCTCGGTGACCGGGGCGGTGTTCGCGCTGACGGTATGCGACGAATGGCTGATGGCGGTCCTGATACCGTTGGATATGTTTTTCTTCGCCCTGTTCGCCAACCTGAGCAACGATTACTTCGACCACAAGAGCGGGACCGATGCCACCCGCTTCGACTTCATGACCCCCGAGCGCAAGGAAGCGATCAAAGAGCTGTACGACGAGAGGGTCTACTGGGACGGTAACATCTTTGACAAGGGCGACGTCAGCGAGCGCGCCGGCAAGATAGTGTTGACCGCGATCCTGGCCCTGGCCGCCCTGACCGCCATCCCCATCATCCTTTACGGCGGCTGGCTCGTGCTGGTCCTCGGGGCCATCGGCTTATTCCTGGCCTACTTCTACACCGCTCCCCCGCTGAACCTGGGCGCCCGGGGGTTGGGAGAGCTGGACGTCGGCGTTTCCTTCTTCATGATGTCCTTCTTCACCTATTACGTGATAAGGCCGGAGTGGTCCTGGCAGATGTTCCTGATCGGGCTGATCATCGGAACCTCGGTGATGCTGATGCGCTTCATCGACCAGATGTCCGGTTACGAGGCCCATGTCAAAGGCGGGGAGAAGGACTGGTGCGTTCGGCTTGGCCTGGAGAGAGCGGTGTCGGCCGCGGGCATCATCATACTGGTCATCCACGCCATGCATCTGGGGCTGGCATACTTCCACCCGGTGTTCCTGATGCTCCTGCTGACCGTCCCCATGAGCAGGAAGATAATGAAAGGGCTTCACGACAAGGGGGACGACCTCAGATTCATCAGGCCGGCGCCCCAGATCGTCAAGATGGTGATATTCAGCGAGCTGCTGATCATCATTTCGTTGACAGTCCAAAACGCCCTGCCATGGACAGTATGGTAGTGATGCTGCCCCTGGTGATGAGCGAGTACTCGCGCACGGCGTTGAAGCCGCAGCGCTTGCATGACTCGCCCTTCATCGGGCAGCCGTAGAGCTTGCTGCGATCGGGAAGCACGAACTCCGAGGCCCAGAACGGGCATCTGTGCGAGTAGTCCTCCATGAGCAGCTCCCTCAGGGCCTTCTTGGAGTTCAGGATCGGATACCCTTCCTTCTTGAGCTTCACGATCTCCTCGACCACCTTGCGCTTCTCCTCGATGCTCAGGACCTTGGACTCCGGCGGCGGGGTGAGGAAATTGATCATCAGGCCGTGGATGCGCGGGTTGTCCTTGACGATCTGCGCGGTTTCCCGGATGAGATGCTTGTTGTCGGGCATGACCACCATGTTGGCGAAGACGTTCGGATGGTCCACCTTGGCCAGGTTCTCCATCAGCTTGTCGAAGACCCCCTCGCACCTGATGCTGTCGTGAACCTCCCTCGGTCCGTCCAACGAAACGGAGATGACGTCGCTCTCCAGATAGAACACGTTCGTTCCGTTGGTGGTGTATCCGGTAACGAAGAAACCGATCTCCCTGCCGGCCTTTATGAGGTCCAGGAGCGTTCGTTCACCATCGCTCCAGTGCGTCGGCTCTCCGCCCTCGAAGAACAGCACTCGGGCCCCCCGCTCGAAAGATGCTTTCATCTCCTCCACCGCATCCTCGTACGATATCCTGTGCGGTTGCGGGATGGTTGGCAGAGTATCGGCGATCTGGCAGTGCTGGCATCTCAGGTTGCACTGGTAGGTGATGATCATGGTGGTGGCCAGCGGCTTCTTGAATCCCAGCAGCTCCTTGAGGAACCAGATGCCGTAATAGGCGGTCTGGCCCATGCTCCTCGCGACGCCCATGGACACCCCATCCGCGCCCGGATATTTCAAATGTCCCCGACCTTGGTTCGCCGCTGCTGGAACATGAAATGAACGATTTGGACTGAATGAACACGGCCGATGGCTCCGTAGAGGCCATCCAGACGCTTCATTTGTTCGTTCAGAATTTTGATAATCATTAAATATTGGCCAACCGGATTAATCTTAAACCGATTCCATAGGAGTGATCTAATGGCAAGTTTGAAATTAGAGGTCATGGACAAGATCGTGGCCTTGATGACCGCGGCCTTCGGATTCGTCGCCGCATTGGCCTGGAACGGAGCAATCTCGCAACTGATGGAAGACTGGCTGGGCACCGGTGGAGACCAGACCCTGGGTCTGATAGTATACGCCATCATCGTGACCGCCGTGGCTGTGATCGCCATCGTCCTGATATCCAGGGTTTACGGCAAGATCAAGGCCACGGAAGAGGCCAAGGAGAAGAAGTAATTCTTTTTACCAAACCCCTTAATCTCTTCCTTTTTCTGAGGTTGTTTCCACTATTGTTCTCGTCGCACCAAAACGATGATAACCGCCGTTGGCTATCCTGAAAACGCACAGGAGGATTCGCATGAAGGTCAAGGTAGGGATCAACGGCTACGGCACGATAGGCAAGAGAGTGGCTTGGGCTGTGAACAGGCAGGATGACATGGAGGTCGTCGGGGTCACCAAGACCCGTCCCTCTTACGAGGCTTCCACCGCTCTGCGGGAGGGGTGCCCTCTCTACGCTGCCCACGCCGAGGACGTGGACAACTTCGAGAAGGCCGGGATCAAGGTCAAAGGCACCCTGGACGACCTTCTGAAGAAGGCCGATGTGATCGTGGACTGCACCCCTGGCGGCACCGGTGCCAAGAACAGGGAGCTGTACGACAAGGCCGGCGTCAGATCAATATTCCAGGGAGGAGAGGACCATGACCTGGCCGGCATATCCTTCAACGCCCTGGCCAACTACCAGGAGGCCTGGGGGGCGCCCTCGGCCCGGGTGGTCTCCTGCAACACCACCGGACTTGTCCGAACGCTTTACCCGCTCCAGCAGGCCTTCGGCATCCAGAAGGTCTTCGCCTCGCTGATACGCCGCGGGGCCGACCCGGCGGACAAGAAGGGGGCGGCGCTCAACGCCATCGAACCCTCGCTCAAGTTGCCGACCCATCACGGGCCGGACGTCAGGACGGTCATGCACGGGCTGGACATCCAGACCATGGCCGTGGTGACCCCGACCACGCTCATGCACCTGCATTGCATAGTGGTGGACCTCAAGAGGGAGGTCACCGAGAAGGAGGTCCTGGAGGTCTGGTCCTCCTCTCCGCGCCTGCAGCTGGTCTCCGGCAAGGACGGGATCAAGAACACCGGCCAGATCATGGAGCTGGCCAAGGACCTGCACCGGGTCCGCGGGGACCTGATGGACATCGCGATCTGGAAGGACGGCATCAAGACCGTCGGCTCCACCCTGTACTACTACCAGGCCGTGCACCAGGAGAGCGATGTGGTCCCCGAGAACGTGGACTGCATCCGGTCCATGATGAAGCTGGAGAAGGATAACCTCGCCTCCATCCGGAAGACCAACGCGGCCATCGGTCTCTGAGCGTCCTTTCCGGAGAAAAGTCCCGCGCTTCCAGATGGATGCCGGGCAAATCATTTTTTATCCCATCGCCATCAGTGTGCTGTAAGGACGCCACTGTCGCGGATCTGTCCGCCAGGGGAATTTACCATGAAGGACCACTTTACCATCGACGACCTGGACATCAAGGGGAAGACCGTCATCTATCGCGTGGACATCAACTGCCCGCTGAAGAAGGACACCCTGGACCTGGCCAATGACAACCGCATAAGGGAGATATTGCCCACCCTGCGGGAGCTCCTGAACCGCCAGGCCAAGGTGGTCATCGTTGCCCATCAGAGCCGTCCAGGCGAGTGGGATTACATCTCCTTGGAGAGGCACGCCCGGCGCACCTCGGAACTTCTCGGGGTGGAGGTCACCTATATCGATGACATCCACGGGGAAAAGGCCAAGAAGGCCATCCAGCGCATGATGCCCGGCGAAGCGGTCATGCTCAGGAACGTCAGGGACGAGAAGGGGGAGATGGACAAGGTCAGCATGGAAGCGCACTCCCAATCCCCGATGGTCAAGGAACTGGCCGCCCTGGCCGATCTCTACGTTACGGACGCCTTCGCCGCCGCTCACCGCTCCCAGTGCTCCCTGGTCGGATTCCAGGCCGTGCTCCCCTCCGCCGCCGGTAGGCTGATGGAGAAGGAATTGGAGGCGCTCCGCCAGGTCATCGACTCCCCGTCGCACCCCTGCGTGTTCGTGCTGGGCGGTTCTAAGTTCTCCGACGCCATCAAGGTGGTGGACCGGGTTTTGCGGGAGAACATCGCCGATAAAGTGCTCCTGGTCGGCCTCGCTGGCAACGCCTTCCTGAGGGCCAAGGGCGTCTCGCTGGGGGAGAAGAGCGAACAGATCCTCAGGGAGGAGTTCACCGAGGAGAACCTCAAGGCCGCGAAGATCGTGCTGGATAAGTACGGGGAACGCGTCGAGACCCCGGTGGACGTGGCCCTGGACGACGGAGGGGTGAGGAAGGACGTTCCCATCGGCGCTCTGCCCTCCGAGCTGCCCATCTTCGACATCGGGAAAGAGACCGCGGCCAAGTTCTCGGACATCATCTCGAAGGCCTGCACCGTATTCATCTCCGGCCCGGCCGGGGTCATCGAGAGAGAGGAGTTCTCCTTCGGAACCAAAGCGCTCATGGAGGCCACGGTGTCCTCTGACGCTTTCTCGGTCATCGGCGGAGGGCACACCGTCAGCGCCGCCCAGAGTTACCAGTGCTGCGATCGCTTCTCCTACGTGAGCACTGGCGGCGGTGCGCTGGAGAACTACATCATGGGCAAGCCGCTTCCGGTCGTGGAGGCCCTCAAGGCCGCGTACAAAAGGGGAAAGGGGAAGTAGTTTCTCAGAGGACCTTGGACATCCGTTCCAACGCTTCCTCGATGCGCTCCACCGACTGGGTGGTGGCCATGCGCACGTACCCCTCGCCGTTCTTGCCGAAGCCGATGCCCGGGGTGACCACGATGCCGGCGTTCAGCATGGTGTCGGCGAACTTCAGCGACGGACCGTCCACCTTCAGCCACAGGTAGAACGTTCCCTTCGGGGGGTCCACCTTGAAGCCCAGATTGCGCAATCCGTTCACCAGAACGTTCCTGCGCTCCTGGTACACCGCGATGTTGTCCTCGACCATCTGCGGCCTCTCCCCGTTCTTGTACTCGCCGAGGGACATGGTCACCGCCCTCTGCAGGAACTTCGGCGCCCCGGAGTCGATCTGGGACTTGACCTTCTTCAGACCGGAGATGAGGTCAGCGTCGCCGACCGCGTAGCCGATGCGGTAGCCGGTCATGTTGAAGGTCTTGGACAGGGAACCGAACTCTATGGTTCCGTCGCCCTGGGCCACCTGCAGCGCGGACGGGGCGACGTAATCATCGAAGGTCATCTCCGAGTAGGCGTTGTCGTAGCAGAGGATGGTGTCGGTCTCGATGCACCATCTTGAGGCGCCGAGCAAGAACTCCTCGTCGCACACCGCGCCGGTGGGATTGTTGGGATAGTTCAGATAGATCATACGGGCGTCCGTCGGCAGGGATTCCATGTCCGGCAGGAAGCCCTTCTCCGGCAGCAGCGGGAAGCGCAGGGGGACGGCGTCGGTGAGCAAGGCCGCACCTTGAGCGTACACGGGATAGGCCGGGTCGGGGGCCAGCACCTTCTCGCCGGGGTTCACGAAGGCCCGGCAGACGTTGGCCAGGCCCTCCTTGGAACCGATGAGGATGGCCACCTCTCCGTTGGGGTCCACGTCCACCTTGAAGCGCTCTTTGTACCAGCGGGCGATGGCCCGGCGGGTGTCGGCCTCGCCGGCGCTCGACGGGTAACGGTGGTTATCGGGATTGTCCAGCTCGCGCTTTATGAACTCCACGATGGGTTTGGGCGTGGGAAGGTCCGGGTCCCCGATCCCGAAATCGATGATGTCCATGCCTTCCTTCTTCTTCCTCTCCACCTTCTCCTCTATCTCCGCGAAAAGATAGGGAGGCAGTATCTTCAGCCGGTTAGCGTAATCGAACACCATATCCTCACATCTGCCCTTCGAACACCAGTGTCGCCGGGCCGCGCATGGTCACCATGGACAGGTCTTTGGACACTTTGATCCAAAGGCTCCCGCCGGGAAGGCGCACCTGCACCTCCTTGCCCAACGGGACCTTGCCTAGCAGGCCGGCCGCCACCGCCGTCGCGCAGGCACCGGTGCCGCAGGCCATGGTCCACCCGGCCCCTCTCTCGTACACCCTGACATCCAATATCCCATCCATCGATTTAACGAATTCTACGTTGGTCCGTCGGGGGAATAGGGGATGAGCGTGAACGAGCGGCCCCAAACGTTCGACCTCCTCGTCGCTCAGTTCATCGAATATCATCAGATGGGGGTTGCCCATGGACACCGCGGTGCCGTGCAGCGCCCTCCCTTCGATCTCGATCGGCCGGTCGATGAACCTTCCTTCCCCGTTCACCGGGATGTCCTGGCATTCCAGACGCGGGGCTCCCATCTCCACGGTTGCCGCCACCGCCTTGCCTTTCTCCACGTCCAGCTTGATGTGCATGACCCCGGCCAGGGTCTCTATGGTCATTTTCTTCTCTTTCTTGTGACCGAGGTCGTAGATGTGCTTGGCCAGGCACCTTATCCCGTTGCCACACATCTCCGCCTCCGAGCCGTCGGAGTTCATGACCCGCATGGTGAAATCGGCCTTGTCGCTGCGTTCCAGGTAAAGGATCCCGTCCGCGCCGACCCCGAAGCGGCGGTGGCAGGTGGAACGAACGAATTCGGGGTCCTTGGACACGCTTCCGTCGAGGTTCTCCACCAGCACGAAATCGTTGCCCAGACCATGATATTTCCAGAACCTCATTGGCCCAGCCTCGACGGGATCTTCTGATGCCGGAAGAGGTCCTTGATCTCCTCCCTCTCCCGGATCAGGAAGGACTTGCGGTCGGTCACGAGCACCTCGGCGCAGCGCGGCCTGGTGTTGTAATTGGAGGACATGGAGAAGCCGTAGGCTCCGACATCGTACACGCAGAGCAGGTCGCCGACCTCCACCTTCGGCAGGTAGCGCTCCTTGGCCAGGTAATCGCCGGTCTCGCACAGTGGCCCGGCCACGTCGTATTTTATCTGGGCCTGCTGCCCGAACTTGTTGGCCACCGCCACGTGGTGATACGAGTCATAGAACGCAGGGCGGATCAAGGTGTTGAAGCCGGCGTCCACCAGCAGGTACTCCTTCACCGGCGTGGACTTGACGTCGTTCACCCTGGTGAGCAGCACGGTGGTGTCGGCCACGATGTACCTGCCCGGTTCGATGACCAGTTGCTTCACGCCGCTGCCCTGGAGCTTTCCCGCCACCTCGGAGGCGATGGCGTCAAGGTCCGCCCGCAGCTCCTCCGGCCGGTAGGGTATGCTGATGCCCCCGCCGATGTCCAGGAACTCCAGGTCGATGCCCAGCTCGGTCCGCACCTTTTCGAATATGCCGACCAGCACCTCGGTCACCCGGCCGAAGACGGTGGGGTCGCTGCCTCCGGAGCCGGTGTGGGCATGCAGTCCCTTCGGGGAGAAACCGAGCCTTACCGCTTCCGCGAAGGCCTGGACTATCTCCTCCTTGGGTATGCCGAACTTGGCCCCCTTGGTCCCGGTGATCACCTTCTGGGAGTGCCCGGAACCGACGTCCGGGTTCACCCGCAGAGATATGGGATGCTGATTGTCGATGGCGGCCAGGCGCCTGAGCTGGCCGATGGAGTCCACGTTTATAGGGACCTTCCTCTCCACCAGCATACGCATCTCCTCGTCAGAGACGCTGACCCCGGTGAAGAGAATGCGGTCGGGCGAGAACCCGGCCTTCAGGCAGGACTCCACCTCGCCGATGGAGACGGCGTCGATGCAGGAGCCTTCCTGCTCCAGGACCCGAAGCAGCGCCAGATTGGTGTTGGCCTTGCAGGCGTAGTTCACCCTGGTCGGGAAAACGGCGTTGAACGCCCCGGAGATCGCTCGGTAGTTCTCCCGCAGCGCGTTCTCGTCGGTGACCATCAGGGGGGTCCCGAACCGCTGGGCGAGCTTGACGGCCGAAACGCCGCCGACGAGCATGTTATCCTTTCTCTTCTGGAATTCTCTCATTCAAGCACCTATGTAGAGTTCATGAAGCCTTCTCACCACGTCCGCGGCCTTGGAGCCGCCGACCATGAAATTTAACGCGATGTCCGAGGCGCCTTCGGAAATGAGTTCCACGTTGGCCCCCACATCGGCCACCGCCGCGAAGATCTTGGCGGAGACGCCACAGCTCTCCAGCATGCCGTCCCCGACCGCACAGATCAGGGCGGCGTCCTCCTTGATCTTTACGGCCTCCACCTGGTCCCGGAAGCCCTTCAGCCTCGCGCACGCCTCCTGCACCCCTTCGGAGGGCACGACCACCGCCAGTGTGGAAAGTGAGGTGGAAACGGCGTATATGGTGGTGCCGTCGGCGCTGATGGCCTCCAGTATCCTGGCCACCAGCTCAGGCTGGTAGACCAGCTCGGAGGAATATATCTTGACAATGCTCAACCCGGTCTTCAAGGCCACGCTCCTCAGCAGGTCCTGGCTGTGGCGGTCCAACCCGTGTATGCGGGTGCCCTGCCCGGAGGGATTGAAGGTGTTCTTGACCAGGACGGCGACCCCTTTGCGCTTGGCTGGCTCTATGGTCCGGGGGTGCAGGACCTTTGCTCCGAAGTACGCCAGCTCGGCCGCCTCGCCATAGTCCATCTCGGCGATGGTGCGGGCCTCCTTGACCACCCGAGGATCGGCGGACATGAAGCCGTTCACGTCCGTCCATATCTCCACGACGTCGGCGTCCACGCCGTGACCGACCACGGCGGCGGAGTAATCGGAACCGCCCCGGCCGAAGGTCAGGGGGCGTCCCCTACCGTCGACGCCGTAGTATCCGGTGATGATGGGCACCTTCCCCTGGTTGAGCAGGGGCGTCAGGGTCCGGCGCAGGTTCGATTCGGTCGCCGGAAGCACCGCCCCGCCGTTCCCCGGAGGGCCGGCGGCCACTATGCCGACCTCTTCGGAGGTCAAGGCCAGAGAATCGGCGCCGCGGGTGCGCAAGATGAAGGAGAGGGTCAGCGATGAGAGGCGCTCGCCCCAGCTGGCCAGGGCGTCCTGGTACATGATGCGGTCCTCGTCCTGACGGTACAGATGGATGAGATGCCCCAGTCCGGAGAGCTGATGCTCCAGCTGCTCCAGGTAGTCGGGCATGAGCTCCGGAGAGACGTTGTCGCGGGCGGCGTCCAGATGCTTGCGTCTCAGCCAGTTGAGGTACTCGGGCACCTCCTTGCCATTGTCGCCCATCATCTCCAGCAGGGAATTGGTCACCCCGGACATGGCCGAGACGACCGCCGCCCTCTGGCAATCGTAGGACATGATGATGTCGGCGGTTCGGGACATGGCCTCGCCGGAGCCCATGCTGGTGCCCCCGAACTTCATGATCTTCCTCATATTCCGAGCACCTCGTCCATCCCGTGGACCTTGCCGTCCCGCAAGGGGGCGACCCAGCGCACGGCGGCGATGCAGCCCTCGGCGAAGGCCATCCGGGAATGCGCCCGGTGGGTGAGCTCGATCCGCTCCCGGTTGCCGGCGAAGATGACCGTGTGCTCGCCGACTATGTCCCCGGCCCGAACGGCGTGGATGCCGATCTCCCTTCCCCGGGCGCCCACCACGCCTTCCCTTCCGTGCACCAGCCGGTCCACGCCGGTCTCGGCGGAGATCAGCTGAGCGGCCTTAACCGCCGTTCCGGAGGGAGCGTCCTTCTTCCTGTCGTGATGCATCTCGATGATCTCGACCTCGTACTCGGGCAGGGCGCGGGCCAGCGTCTGGCACGCTTTCCAGAACACATTCACTCCGATGGAGAAGTTCGGCGTCACCAGGGCGGAGGATCCGCTCTTCCCGACCATCTCGCCGATCCGGTCCAGCATCTCCGGCGATAGTCCGGTGGTGCCGACCACCACGTTGGTCCCGGCGCGCAAGGCCACTGGCAGGTTCTTCTCCACCGCCGCGGCGTTGGTCACGTCCACCAGGACCGCGCTTCGTCTGCAGGCCTCTTCGAGGCCGTCAGGCGCTACCGCGATCACCCCCGGATACAGTTCGGTGCCGGCCTTGCCGCCTTCCGCGGAGACTATGGCGCCTACCAAACGCATGTCCTTCTGTTCCCTTATGAGGGAGCACACCATGGAGCCAAGTTTGCCTGTGGCTCCGGCTACCGTTACGTCGATCATGTCTGGGAGCCTCCTTGACCTTCAGAGCAGCTTCATGTCCGCAAGCGTCTTCTTCAGGACCTCCGCGGTGGCCGGCTCCATGTCGCACAGGGGCAGGCGGAACACGCCGGAAGGCCTCTTGAGCATGCGCATGGCCGTCTTGACCGGGATGGGATTGGTGTCCAGGAAGAGGTCGTTGAACAGGGGCAGCATCTGGAAGTGCAACTGGCGAGCCTTGGTCCAATCGCCATCCAGAGCGGCGTGGGTCATCTGGACCATCAGCTCCGGGACCACGTTCGAGGTCACCGAGATGACGCCCTTGGCGCCCAGAGCCATCATCGGATAGGTCAACAGATCGTCCCCGGACAGCACGCTGAAGCTGGAGGGCACGCTGGCCAGTATGGCGTTTATCTGGGCCATGTTCCCGCTGGCTTCCTTCACCGCCACGATGTTGGGCACCTCGGAGAGGCGCTTGATGGTCCCCGCGGCTATGTTGGAGCCGGTGCGGGACGGTACGTTGTAGACCACGATCGGAACGTCCACCGCCTTGGCTATCGCCTCGTAGTGGCGGAAGATGCCCTTCTGGTTGGGCTTGTTGTAGTACGGCGATATCAGCAGCACGCCGTCCACGCCCAGGTCCTTCGCTCCTTTCGAGAGGTGTATGGCCTCGTGGGTGGCGTTGCTTCCCGCCCCGGCGACGACCTTGGCCCTCTTGGCCTCCTCCCTCACGATTCCGATGACCTTGAGGTGCTCCTTGTGCGAGAGGGTGGCCGATTCCCCGGTGGTGCCGCAGGGGACGATGGCGTCCACGCCGGCCTTCTCCTGCATACGAACCAGTTCCCTCAATCCCTCCTCGTCGATCTCGCCGTCCTCCCGGAACGGGGTGATGAGCGCGGTGGCGCAGCCCTTGAACATCTCAATCAGCCCCGAAATGCTCCTTGAGGATCAGCCGCGTTCTGGTCGATTCGACGTTGTCATAGCGGCGGATGCGCTCGATTATCTCGTTCAGCTGCGGAGAGGAGGTGACGTCTATGATGGCCACGATGTCCTCCTCGCCGGTGACCTCGTATACCTCGGAAACGCCCTCGAAGCTGGCTATCTGGTCTGCGATCTCGGAGGTGTTCACGTTGACATCGATCTTGACCTCCACCAGTGCCTTGACGTTCTTGCTGCTGGTCTTGATGGTGAAGGCCTGGATCACGCCTTCCTCGAACAGCTTCTTGACCCGGGAGCGGATGGTGCCCTCGGAAACCTCCAGTTCGTTGGCTATCTCCACGAAGGGCCGCCGGGAGTCCTTCTTCAATATCTCGATTATCTTGTCGTCTAGGTGATCGATCATCTCTGCATCCTCCTAGGGTTTTTTTCTAATTTCGTATTCGAACCTCAGTAAATAGTAAAATATTATTAATATATTCCTAGAAAGCACGTAAATAATTGTTAGATACGCGTGAAAACCGGGCTTACCTGATCTTTTTCAGGAAGCTCAGCCACCGCTTCTCGTCGGAGACCTTGGTCATCAGTTCCCTGGCTTTGACGTTCCTATCAACGAGCTTTATGTCGCGCAGCTCGTCCACCGCCCGGAGTAGCCCGAGCGCCTCGTGCATCACCTGGTAGGCCGTCTCTCTCTCCATCGGTTCCAGGCGAAGGTCGTTCTCCAGCGATCGGGCCTTGGATTCCAGGGTTCGCGCCAGCTCGTGGGCGCTGCGCACAGTGTCCTCGTCAGGCTGCTGCTCGGTGATGAAACGGAACACCACGTCCTTCAACGGGACCTTCAGACCGTCCAGGTCCTCGGTGTCCGGAACGTTCTCCCCCACCCAGAACAGTAGCGAGTGGAATCGGGAGAGGACCTTCTTCCTCTCCTCGGCGGTCAGGCAGTCCTTGGCGCAGGCGTACTCGGTCATGACGCCGACCTCCTCCCTTTGGTCGCCAGGCGGTGGGCCATGGCCATGGGGTCCACGGGAAGGGAAGATATGGCCCGGCATACGGAATCCAGACTGGCCTTATGCCCTGTGGAGGCGAAGTAGGTTCGTCCATCACAGGTCCGGACCAGCCGACCGGCCTCCTCGCCGTCCAATATCAACGAGTCGCCCTTCATTGCGCCAGTAAGGATGGTCTTGGCCGCCCCCGCCGCGGCCACGCCATGCACCGCCCCGAACTGGCAGGCCACCCCGGCCCGTCGGGGATGGGCCCGTCCGTGCCCATCTATCAGATACAGGGTGTCGCTCCTCGGTCCGCCCATGGCGGCCGTGCAAGGTCTCATCTCCCGGAAGCCGAGATATCCAGGCACGTACGGGAAGTTCACCGTGCAGCGGGCGGTGCGTTCCTCCAGGACCTGGCCTTCCCGGTCCACCACCACCATGGCGGCGAAGGCCTCATCCCCGCGATAAGAGACGTCGAGGGCGGCCAGCCGTTCGAACCTGGTGGCGTCCCCCTTCTGAGACACGAACGAAGCGATCTCTCTCTGGGCGTCGGCCATCCTCCTGAGCAATGGGTCCCCGATGAAATCGGTGAACACGTTCCTCTCCAGGTCCTGGACCTTGTCGTCCAGGATGTCCACGCCCTCCTCGCGCAGCATCTCCCTCTTCCTTTCCGCCCCCTGCCCCATCCCGGTGTACCAGCCGGTGCGGCCATCGGAGTAGATGACCCGATGGCAGGGGACCGGGAAAGGACGCGGGCGGTCGGCGGACATGATCTGCCCCACCGTCCGGGAAGCCGAAACGTCGCCGAGCGCCCTGGCGATGGCGCCGTAGGTGCTGACCTTTCCCCGGGGGATCTGAACGGCCAGCTTGAACGCCTCAAGATATAGGTCGTGGTCCTGGAGATGGAACTCCCGGTCGATCATTGCCTGTCTCGCTCGCCGTAGCGATCCCAGCTGAAGAGCTCCTCGGTCTTCTTGCGCCCCCGGGCCGCCGGCGTCTCGTCAGGATATCCCAATGCCATGCATACGGTGACCGTGCGACCGGCCGGCAGGCCGATGAATTCGGCCATCCGGGCCTGGTCAAAGGCCCCGATCCAGCAGGTGCCCAGTCCTTCCTCCACCGCCGCCAGGGTGATATGGTCCAGGGCGATGGTGAGGTCCACCTTGGCCCACTTCTGCTGCGGGTCGTCGATGCCCACCAGGAAGGCCGAGCAATCTCCCACGAACCCTTGGTCCTTGCATATGGGCACCAGGTCCTTCAGCCTCTGACGGTCGGTTATCACCACCAGCTCCCAGGACTGCCGGTTGGCCCCAGAGGGAGCGGTGCGGGCCATCTCCAGAATATGGTCCAGCAGTTCCGGAGGCATCTCCTTTCGCTTGTACTTCCTGATGCTTCTTCTAGCCTTGATCGCGCCTGTGACGTCCATTCGAGCCCCCCTCGGTGCCGATGATATGGGAACGGAAAGGCATATTTTTTCTGGTCAGCCTTCTTCGGCCTTCCTCAGATCGCGCAGCCAAACCACGGACTGCGGGAAGGGGATCTCTATGCCGTTGTTGTCGAACCGGCGGAGCAGCTCGGCGCGATAATCGGAGGCCGCCTTGAACTGCAGGTCCAGGTCCTTGACCCAGATGAAGGCGGTGAAGTTGAGCGAGGAATCGGCGAAGTCGGAGAACCGGATCACCGTCTGGTGCTCCGGATCGTCCATGACCTCCGGTAGGGCCTGCGCGGCCTCCCTCATCAGGCGCATGACCAGGTCCACATCGCTTCCGTAGGCCACCCCGACGCCGACCGCGATCTTCAAACGGCGGTCCGGTAGCACCATGTTCACGATCCTCTTGTTGGCGAGGTCGTTGTTCGGGACGATCACCATCTCGTTGGTGAAGGTGTTGTATAGCTCGGTCGCCCGCATGCCGATGTGGCGCACCTCGCAGATGTCGCCGTTGTCCAGGCGCAGCAGGTCGCCGATCTTGAAGGGGCGGTCGAACATCATCTGCATCCCGGCGAAGAAGTTGGCCAGGGTGGCCTGGGCCGCGTAACCTATGACGATGCCCATGAACCCCAGGCCGGCCAGGATCACCGTCAGATTGTAACCGAAGAGACCGAGGATGACCGCCAGGGCGATGATGGGTATGACGATCATGCCCAGCTTCTCCAGGATCGGGACCAGGACGTCGTCCACCTCGGAGTCGGTCTTGGCGGCCAGCTTGTGGCCGTAATGAACGATCACCCCGGCGTATATCTTGTAGGACAACCAGGCCATGGCCAGTATGAACGCCACGCTGTACGCCAGCTCGAGATCGGCGATCAGGGTGCGGTCGAGGTTCAGGATCTCCAGGGAGTTCACCGCCCCGAAGAGGACCATCAGCAGCAGGACCGGTCCGCGGATTATCCTGAGAATGATGTCGTCCAGCTCGGTGGCGGTCTTGGAGGTCAGCCGATGAAGGAGCGGGTCAGCCACCAGGATAACGAACAGGGCGATGAGCGCCCATATCCCCACGCTGACCACGAAAGCGCCGATGTTGCCATCCAGGGGGGCGGGGAGTTCGTTCTGCCATATCCCCAGTATCTTGTTGTCCCCGGCGCTCTCCCCGAACACCGGGACCACATCCAGGGTCACCGTGCCGTTGATCGAGAAGGTGTTGTTCAGCTCGTTCATCTGGGTGATGTCGAAACTCACCTCGAAGACGATCGCCGAGGACGGCATCTCCCGCCCCGTGGTCACGGTCATGATGATAGATTCCGATTCGCCGGGATAGAGCGTCAGATAGCTCTGGTCGAAGCCCACGGCGAACGCGCCGTTGCTGGCCGGGTCGGAGGAGGGAGTGATGACGTAGGGGACGCTGTCGTTGTTGTAAAGGATCCATTCGAAGCTGGCGGCCGTGCCGGCCTCGGCCGTCTGTTCGCTGGCCCCGACGGTGAAGGCGTTGACCGGGTCCGCGGAGACGGCTGGAGCGATAGCTGCCGTGAAGACCATCAGACCGAGCAGCATCAGCCCGGCGAGGTTGAGAGCCGTCCTTGACCTCATCGTCCTTTCCCTGGCGGGCGTTAAACTTACCGCCTATTTAGGATTTCTCGCTCGGCCCGGTGGCAAACCATTAATCGTCGTCGGCCCCATGACCGGGCATGGAAGAGCTGACCTGGGCGCGCATCTTTTTGGCCATAACGGTGATGGTCGCCGCTTCCATATCCGATTGGCGGAGCCGGACCGCCTCCGACGCCCACTGGTACATCATGGGCTTGGGCGGTTCGCTTTTGTTCGGAATGCAGCTGGTGGAGGAATCCGCGCCATGGATCTTTCTGGCCTGCCTCGCCCTGATCAGCCTGGTGTTCGTGGACCTCCTGCGGGACCGGCGCGGCATGTTCGAGGATGGCGTCAACTTCGCACCGCTCCTGCTCTACGTCCTGACCATCGTGGCGTATGGATACCTGAGCCTGGAGCACTTCGGCGAGGGACGGTATTGGACGATGCTTACCATTCCCCTGCTCATCCTGTTCTTCTTCCTGATGTATCAGTTCGACGTGATCAAGGGCGGGGCGGACGCCAAGGCGCTGATAGCCCTCTCCCTGGTATTCCCGGTCTATCCGGAGCTTGCCGGCCTGCCGGCCCTGGAGCTGAACGACCCGGCCGCCCTGACCATACTGCCGTTCCCGGTGCTGGTGCTCTTCAACGGGGCGATCCTGACCCTGCTGGTGCCTGTCGGCATGCTGTTGGTGAACCTGGTCCGCAGGGACCTGCGGTTCCCGCTGATGCTGTTCGGCACCCGGATGACGATAGGAGAAGCCAAGAAGAAACATGTCTGGCCGATGGAGCGGGTGGCCGATGGAAGGGTCAGGACGGTGCTGTTCCCCCGCTCGGACGAAGAGGCGGACTGGGACGCGCTGCGGGAAGCGGGCGTGGACCGTCCTTGGGTGACGCCGAAGGTACCTTTCTTGATACCGCTGACCTTGGCGGTGCCCTTCTCCCTGCTGCTGGGGAACCTCCTGCTGTACCTGATGGGCGCCTGAACGTCACCAGATGATGTCCGTCATGCGCCCGCACTTCGCGCAGGCTCTTTCCTTCACTCCCAGGACCTCGGCGGAGAACCCGGAGCGGCGGACCAGCAGCGAGCCGCACTGGGGACAGTAGGTGTTCTCCCCCCGCTCGGTGACGATGTTTCCGACGTACACGTAATCCAGTCCGTGAGCCTTGCCCTCCTTCAAGGCCATGTCCATGGTGGACCGGGGCGTCGCCGGCACATCGTCCATCTCGTAGTCGGGATGGAAGCGGGAGAAGTGCACCGGCGTCTGCGTTCCCATGCGGTCCCGGACCCAATGGCAGAAATCGGATATCTCCTGCTGGCGGTCGTTCCTTCCCGGGATGATCAGATAGGTCAGCTCGAGGTGGACCCCGATCTCCCGGGCCACCTCGCAGGCCCTGAGAACAGGAGCCAGGCTGCCCTTGCACACGCCCTTGTAGAAATCCTCCGTGAACCCCTTCACGTCGATGTTCATGGCGTCGATCACGCCTTTCAATGAACGCAGCGGCTCCTCCTGGATGAAGCCGTTGGTGACGGAGACGGTGAAGAGGCCGCGCTCCTTGCACGGCCGGCTGGCGTCCACCAGGTACTCGTACCAGATGGTCGGCTCGTTGTAGGTCCAGGCCGCTCCGTTGGAATTAGCCCTCAGGCACATCTCCGGGACATCTTCCGGAGGAACGTATCTGGACATGCCGTTCTCCAGACCGACCTGGGCGATGGTGAAGTTCTGGCAATGCTGGCATCGCAGATTGCAGCTCAATCCCCCGAAAGAGAGGACCGGTTCCCCCGGACGGAAATGGAACAGGGGCTTCTTCTCCAGGGGGTCCAGGTGCACCGAGGAGACCATGCCGTAGCTGAGAGCTTTCAACGAACCGCCAACGTTCCGGCGCACCCGGCAGATGCCGACCTTGCCATCCTTGATCAGGCAGGAATGTGGGCATAGCCGGCAACGTATGGCGTCCCCTTCATTCTCCCAGAACAGGGCGTCCTTGAGATCAGCGCCGGAAGTGCTCATATCCCTTCGGCTCCAGTTCCTTACGCGATCGTCCCCGCTTCAGGACGTTCTTCTTGCCCTCGATGCAGCGACCGATGACCTTTGCGTCGTTGCCAAGGGTCCGGAGGACCTCCTCCAGTCCTTCCGGTCTTACGGTGAAGAGCAGCTGATAGTCCCCTCCCCCTTGCAAAGCGACCTCCAGATGGTCCTTTTTGGCGGTCTTTGCCAGCCTTACCACCTCGGGATCGATCGGAACGGCGGAAACGTCCACCTCGAACGCGCATCCGCTCGCCTCCGCCAATTCGTGCAGGGACATCGACAGCCCGTCGGAGGTGTCCATGCAGGAGGTCACCGCCCCGGTGGTCGATAGTAGTGTCCCTTCCTTGATACGGGGTTGCGGTTCGAATAGCGCCTTGAGCGCCTTTTCCGAGGTGGTCCCAAGTTCCAAAGCCAGCAGGCCTGCGGAAGCCAACCCTGCCGTGCCGGTCATCATCAGGATATCGCCGGGACGGGCGCCCCCCCTGGTCAGGAGACCGTTCCTGGGAACAACGCCCAGCGAAGTGCCGGTGAGCACCAGCTCCGCGCATTCCTTGGTGTCCCCACCCAGATACTCTGTTCCGTAACTATCGCAGCAGTCGGCGGCGCCCTGCACCATCTCCCGGACACCGCCATCGTCGAGATGGGCCGGCAGCCCCATGGCCAGCAACAACCCCAGCGGCTGAGCCCCCATCGCCGCGATGTCGCTCAGGTTGACCGCCGCGGCCATCCACCCCTTCTGATGCCAGGTCATACACGGGTGAAAATGCGTGGTCTCCCAGAGCATGTCGGTGCTGACCACCAGATAGCGGTCGCCGAACTCTATAGCGGCCGCGTCGTCGCCCGGACCCAGGCGGGCGGAGGTTGTCAGCATGGAGCCTATGGAACGGACCATGCGCTTCTCGCCGACATCGCTCAGGCGGGCCATGGACCTTAGAGAGCGGCCAAGGTGATTAACCCTTTCCATTTGACTCGGCAAGACCATTGGAGCGTAGAATATGGCAATTCTTTAATACTCAGTTCGCCAACGGTGGACCGGATGCTCCTAAAGCTGCCATATGGGGAAGGGGACCTGATGAAGGCGGAGGTCCCCGACGAGAACATGGCCGGGATCGTGGGACCGCATGAGGTCCACTGCTCCCCGGACGAGATCGAAAGAGCATTGTCCAAGCCCTTCGGCCGTTCGCTCGAGTCGTTCCTGAAGGACGCCGAGGACGTGGTGTTCCTGGTCAATGACGGAACGAGACCGACGCCCACCCCGCAGGTGCTGGACGCCCTGGCCAAGCAGATGGACCTCGAGAAGGCCCGCTACCTCATCGCCACCGGCGCGCATCGGGGGCCGACCGAAGGCGAGCTCAAGTTCATTTTCGGAGATCACCTAGACAAACTTCGCCAACGCATCGTCGTCCATGACGCTCGGCGCTCGAAGTGCGTTCACCTCGGTCGTTCCAAGAACGGCACGGACATGGAAGTGAACGAGATCGCAGTGAATGCCGACCGGCTGATCATCATCACCAGCGTGGAACCTCATTACTTCGCGGGTTACACCGGAGGAAGAAAATCCTTCCTGCCCGGCGTGGCCTCCTTCCGCACCATCGAGCAGAACCACCGGCTGGCCATGCGACCGGAGGCCCAGACCCTCGTTCTGGACGGCAACCCCGTGCACGAGGACATGATGGATGCGCTTACCGTGGTCAAGAAGGA
>JAKPZB010000008.1 GCA_029560215.1 Methanobacteriota archaeon
GGGCGAGGGCCTTTTTGGTGATCAGGGCCTTCAGGGCCTCCGGGGTCGTCTTGTTGTTGGGGAGACCCCGGCGGGCGGCTTCCCGCTCCCATTCCGCGGTATAGTTGTCGCCGTTGAAGAGCACCGGCTTGATTTCCTTCAGCTCCTTCTTGAGGATGGCCAGGACGCACTGATTGAGGCTGCCTCCCTTGGCCAGGGCGGCCTGGATCTTCTCCGCCAGATCGTCCAGACTTTCCGCCACGATGGTATTGAGGACGGTGGCGGGGAAGGAGATGGACTGGGACGAACCCACGGCCCGGAACTCGAATTTGGTCCCCGTGAAGGCGAAGGGGGAGGTCCGGTTGCGGTCGGTGCTGTCCTTGCTGACCACGGGGAGCGAAGAGATGCCCAGGTCGATGATCTCGCTGTCCGTCGCCTTGGTCGCCTTGCCGCTCTCGATATCCTCCAGGATCTTGGTAAGCTGGGCGCCGAGGAATACGGAGATGATGGCCGGGGGCGCCTCGTTGGCCCCGAGCCGATGATCGTTGCCGTAGGAGGCCACGGAGGCGCGGAGGATGTCGGCGTGGCGGTAAACGGCCCGGATGGCGGCGATGAGGAAGATGAGGAACTGGATGTTGTCCTGGGGTGTCTTCCCGGGATTGAGGAGGTTGTTCCCCTTGTTGTCCGACAGGGACCAGTTCAGGTGCTTGCCGGAACCGTTGATCCCCGCGAAGGGCTTTTCATGGAGGAGGCAGGCCAGCTTGTGCTTCTTGGCCACCGATATCATGGTGTCCATGGTGATCTGGTTGTGATCGATGGCTAGGTTGGCCTCTTCGAAGACCGGGGCCAGCTCGAACTGGCTGGGGGCCACCTCGTTATGCCTGGTCTTGGCGGGGATGCCGAGCTTGAACAGCTCTTCTTCCATGTCGTGCATGTAGGAGGAGATCCTCTCCTTGATGCTTCCGAAGTACTGGTCCTCCAGCTCCTGACCCTTGGCCGGCGGGGCGCCCACCACGGCCCGGCCGCCCAGGACCAGGTCCGGGCGCTTGTAGAAGTAATCCGCGTCGATGAGGAAATACTCCTGCTCCGGTCCCAGGGTGGCATAGATGCCCCGGATGTCCTTGCTCCCCAGCAGCTTCATGATATTCAGGGCGCTTTT
>JAKPZB010000012.1 GCA_029560215.1 Methanobacteriota archaeon
AACCGACCGCATCGACCTGGAACCGGAGATCTGGAACGACAAGGAGCTGGAGGCGGAGCTGATCGCCCCCTCCGACAAGCGTCTGTACGCCATCGCCGAGGCGCTGCGGCGGGGTTGGCCGGTTGAGAGGATCGCCGACCTCACCAAGTGGGACGCCTTCTTCGTTCACAAGATAAACAACATCGTTAAGATGGAGAAGGAGCTGTCCGCCGGTCCGCTCACGCCTGAACTGATACGCCGGGCCAAGCGCATGGGCTTCCAGGACGAGAGCATCTCCAAGTTCTCCAGGAGGTCGGAGGCGTCGATACGACAGACGAGGATGGAGAACAAGATACTCCCAACTTACAAGATGGTGGACACCTGCGCCGCCGAGTTCGCCGCGCAGACGCCCTATTTCTATTCAACCTACGGCACGGAGTGCGAAGTTCCGAAATCGGATAACAAGAAGGTCATCATCGTGGGCGCCGGGCCGATACGCATCGGTCAGGGCATCGAGTTCGACTACTGCTGCGTGCACGGCGTGATGGCCTGCCAGGCCGGGGTGGACGCGGTGGTCATAAACAACAATCCTGAGACGGTCTCCACCGATTACGACATCTCCGACCGCCTTTACTTCGAGCCGCTCACGCTCGAGGACGTCATGAACGTCATCGAGAAGGAGGACGCGGACGGCGTCATACTGCAGTTCGGCGGGCAGACCTCGGTGAATCTGGCCGTTCCTCTGGAAGCGGCGCTCAAGGACCACAAGTGCAGGGTGCTCGGGACCTCCCCGGACATGATGGACATGGCCGAGGACCGCAAGCGCTGGTCCGCGCTGATGAGGGAGCTGAACATCGCCCAGCCCGAATCGGGCACTGGACACTCCTACGATGAGGTCAAGGCCCACGCCGACCGGTTCGGATATCCCGTTCTCCTTCGTCCCTCCTACGTGCTGGGCGGCCGGGGGATGGAGATCATCTACACCGAGGACGAGCTCAAGCAGTACGTCGCCACGGCGGTCAAGGTCTCCAAGAAGCACCCGGTGCTCATCGACAAGTACCTCACGCACGCCAGGGAACTGGACGTCGACGTCGTTTGCGACGGAGAGGACGTCTTCATCGGCGGCATCATGGAGCACATCGAGGAGGCGGGAGTGCACTCGGGCGACGCCACCATGGTGCTTCCCTGCCAGACCATACCGCCCAGGGTCATGGAGCGGGTCATCGAGATAACCAACCAGGTGGCGTTGGCGCTGCAGATCAAGGGCTGCATGAACCTGCAGCTGGCCGTGAAGGACGACGAGGTGTTCATGCTGGAGGCCAATCCGCGCGCATCCCGCACCGTCCCGTTCATATCCAAGGCCATTGGAGTGCCCTTGGCCAAGCTGGCCATTAAGGTCATGCTCGGCGAGAAGCTGAAGGACCTGGGCCACGTCGGCGTGGCCAAGTTCGATCATGTGGCCGTCAAAGCGTCCGTGTTCCCCTTCCTCAAGCTGGTGGGCGTCGATTCCATCCTGGGCCCGGAGATGAAGAGCACCGGCGAGGTCATGGGCATCGACAGGAACTACGGCGCGGCCATGTACAAGGCCATGGTTTCCGCCGGCAACAAGCTGCCGATGCAGGGCGGCGTTTACGTCACCGTTTCGGACGCGGACAAGGCGAACATCCTGCCGCTGGTCAAGGATCTGCACGAGATGGGCTTCACCATCTACGCCACGAAGGGTACCTCGACGTACATGCGCAACAACGGCGTGCCGGTGACCACCGTCTACAAGGTGGCGGAGAACGTCTCGCCTGATGCCCTGGGCCTGATGCGCCGGGGCGAGATCAAACTCATCATCAACACTCCCACGTACTCATCCGGATCGCGCCGGGACGGATACATGATGAGGCGTCTGGCGGTGGAGCTGGAGATACCGTTCCTGACCACCGTGCACGGGGCCAAGGCCACCGTGTGCGCAATAAAACGGGCTAGGCAGGGCGACCTGAAGGTTCGCGATATCGCCTCCTACCATTGAAACCCCTTTCTTTCCCTTTTTCTCGTCCCGATCAATGATTTTAGATCCTGGTCTACAGGAATTGAGCTGTTTTTGTAAGCTAGGATTTGAATTGGATCATCGCTCCCCTATTGACGAAAAAAAAACGATGCTAGCTCGATCCATTGGGAGGGCGGTCCGAGGCGGCAAGCAATATCCCTATGAGGACCAGAGGCGCCGCCATTATCACGGTCCAGCTGGGAACTTCGGACAGAAGCACCAGAGCGAGCAGACTGGCCAGTATCGGCTCCCCGAGCAATGAGGTGCTGATGACCGGCGCGGTTAGGTATTTCAGGGACCAGTTGTAGACGGTGTGGCCGAAGATCGTGCACACCACCGCCAGGGCCAGGAATATCAGCAGTTCCTCGGTGGGGTACGGCCACAGCGGAACGCCGTTGATGACCGCGGACCCCAGAAGCACCACCGCGGCGGTGAGATAGACCGAGAACGCATAAGTGAATATTCCCAGCGTTTTCCGCAGCATCCTTCCCGCCAATATGTACAGGGCGGCCATCACGCCTCCGAGAAGGGCCAGGGCGTTGCCGACGGACTCCCCGGTGCCCAGTCCGGTGAGCGCTATCACCGCCACGCCGACGAAGCCGATGGTCACGCCGGCGATGGTCCTCTTTGACGATTCCCTCAATATCAGGACCGAGGCGGCGCCGACTATCAGGGGATGGAAGTTCACCAAGAGCGTGCTGGACGCCACGGACGTGTAACGCAGCGAGGAGATGAAGGCGAAGAAGTGCACCGCCAGCACCACCCCGGTTAGAACGACGGAACCGGCGGTGCGCCGGTCCATCGGTTCGGCGTCCTTGCGCTCGTAGAAGGCGAAGGGCGCCAGGATGAGCGAGGCGAACAGCATGCGGTAGCCGGCGATGATCAACGGATCGGAGTCGCTCCAGCGGACGAAGATGGAGGCGAAGGAGACGGCCAGGATGGCGATGAAAAGCGCCGGGTAGGCCAGACGATGCTGCTCGGGCATGGTATCAGTGGAGGACGACGGAACGAACGCCCTTGCAGGCGCGTATCTGCGGCAGGAGCTCGGGCGGAACCGCCCCGGCGGTGATTATGAAGAGACGGGGATCGGGCGAGAGGTCCGGATCGCTCACCACCGTCTGGCGCACGGATATACCTTCCCGGGCGATCAGCCCGGTGACCTCGGCGACGATGCCGGGCGTGGCCGCGTCCGTCGGTATTATCTCCAGGGCCGTCCAGCCCATGACCGGCGCCACTTCCGTGAGCAGCGCCGTGGGCATGAGGCGCGAATAGACGGCGCTCAGCTCCGGACTCTCCTGGATGGTGTTGATGGCCGAACGCACGATGCGACGGTCCACTCCGGCCGCCCGGCCGATGGCCATGTCGGCGACCTCCACGTCACCGCAGTAAACCCGGCCCTCCTGGACCTTGAGCCCGTGGACCAGAAGAAGCTTGGCCACCTTGGCCTGGGACGGGTATTTGCCGAAATGCTTGGAGAGGGATTTCCACATCGGTTACCGTGATGTGCTACGGCCTTATAATCATTGACGGATTCGAGTGATGATGTTCAGATGTGCTGTCCCGCCGGTACGCGGTGCATATCCTTTATTGAAGAACGGACGTCGTTATTGCAGTATTAACGATTAAATACCGGTAACTCAATCAATATTTTGTGAAAAATTCACAATAAATATTTTGGAGGATTAGAAATGCTGCTTGAATTCGAGGTCGAGAATTTCCGTTCCTTCGCGGACCCGGTGTCTTTCAGTATGATCGCCTCCTCCGACCGGAGCCATGCCGATCACCTGATCGCTGTGGAGGGGTCCCGGGACCGATTGATGAGGTCGGCATCCATCTACGGGGCGAACGCTTCGGGGAAGTCGAACCTGGTGATGGCCATGGGCATGCTTCAGACCCTGGTCCTACGTTCGCACCTGGCGCAGTTCGGGGAGCCCATGCCCTTCTTCCCGTTCAAGTTCGGGAAGCCGGGGGAGTTGATTTCCACACATTACCGGGCGGTGTTCCTGGCCGACGGCGTCGAGTACGAGTATTCCCTCCGGCATGACGCCGCCCGGGTCCTGGAGGAATCCCTGTACCATTTCCCCAAGAACCGGAAGGCCATCATCTTCGAGCGGGCGGAGGGGCGCGAGCTGAGGGCTCCCCAGGATGACGGGACCTTACGCGCCATCGCTGAGAAGACCCTCCCGAACGCGCTTCTCCTGTCCAAGGCGGTGCAGGACAACCATGCCAGCGCGATCCCGGCCTTCAAATGGTTCCAGGAGAGGCTGATGGTCATCCTGAACATCAATTCCATGGTAGTGGAGGAAAGGGCATTGGCCAGGATGCAGCAGGACGAGAGGTTCCGGACCCAGCTGTTGAAGGCCCTGCAGATGGCCGACCTGGGGATCGTGGATGTCCGCGGCAAGGTCGTCCGCATGGACCAGGACGAGATGGATAAGATACCGCCGGAGATCCAGGAGCAGATGAAGGGAATGGTGAACGGCCGGATCGAGCAGTGGCGGCGGCTGGAGATAAAGACCGTGCACCAGGTCGTGGACGAGGACGGGACTGCCGTCCAGTCAGAGATGGACTTCCATGCCGAGGAATCGCTGGGCACCCAGAAGGTCCTCGCCGTAGTGGCGCTGATATTGGAGGCCGTGGAGGCGGGAAAGTTGCTGGTCCTGGACGAGATGGACCTGCGTCTGCATCCCCTCATCGCCCGGTTCCTGGTAGAGGTGATGAACGACCCGGAGCAGAACCGCCTGAACGCCCAGTTCGTGTTCACCACCCACAACACCGGCCTTTTCGACCTGGACCTGTTCCGGAGGGACCAGATATGGTTCGTGGAGAAGGATGCGCGGGGGCGATCGGTCCTCTATTCGCTGTCCGATTTCAAGGTCCGGAAGGACCTCAGGGTCCAGAAGGCCTATGAGGTCGGAAGGTTCGGCGCGATACCCTTCGTGAGGGGAGGGAAGGTCGTCGAATGATGAGGGGGAGGGGGCGCAGGTCGGCCCCGAGGGAGGCCAAGCCCAGGATGCTGATAGTCTGCGAGGGCAAGCGGACCGAGCCGAACTACTTCGAAGGGTTCCGGAGGGAGCACCACAACGTCATCATCAGCGTGCGCGAGTCGCCGGGAAAGGCCCCCGCCCAGATCGTCCGTTGCGCTATCGAGAGGGCGGACGAGCTGGACATCGGAAAGGTCCCTGGGGACTCCGTCTGGTGCGTCTTCGATGTCGACGAATGTTCGGATGACGAGATGCGGAAGGCGGTGGAACTGGCCGATGGCCGCCTGAAGCTGGCGGTCTCGAACCCCTGCTTCGAGCTCTGGTTCCTGCTGCACTTCAGATACACCGATAAACGGATGGACACCTGCCGCGAGGTCATCGGGGCACTTCAACGCCATATGCCGGGATACGACAAGGCGGGGGATCATTACGATCGCCTGAGCCCTATGTCCCTGACGGCCATTAAGAACGCGGAGAGATTGGAGAAGGGGGCCTCGGGCCGGGGGCATGCGGCGCACCACAGGGACGCGAACCCCTGCACTGGCGTGCATCACCTGGTCGCCGACATAATCTCCGGGGGGCAAGGGCCTCCGAAGGGACGGAGGAAGGACCGATCCGCGGCATAGCCTAGCGGAGCAGGCGTTCTCGGCGCGCGGGCTGGAATATATTCATAAAGCTTGCACATTATATTTGTCAGGAACGCAACAGTTATATGCGTGCTATTAATTGACACGGCAGGAAGGTGAAAAAGTGCTAGGCAAGAGCGTTAGGATGGAGCGAATAATGGACCGGGGAACCGGAAGGGCGGTCATCGTCCCCATGGACCACGGCATCACCATGGGCCCCATCGACGGACTAGTAGACATGAGGTCGACCATCGACAAGGTGGCGCAGGGAGGCGCCACCGCGGTGGTGCTGCACAAGGGCATCATCCCGTACAGCCACCGGTCCTTCGGGCGCGACATCGGCTTGATCGTGCACCTCTCGGCCAGCACCAAGTTCAGCAAGCGCTCCGACCAGAAGATCCTGGTGACCACGGTCGAGGAGGCGCTCAAGATCGGAGCGGACGCGGTGTCCATCCACGTCAACATCGGCAATGATTACGAGAACGAGATGCTGGAGGACTTCGGCAGCATCTCCCGCATCTGCAACGAATGGGGCATGCCGCTGCTGGTCATGATCTACCCGAGGGGCAAGGACATGAAGGACGCCTACGACCCGGACGCTCTGAAGGTATGCGCCCGGGTTGGCACCGAGCTCGGCGCGGACATCATCAAGACCAGCTACACCGGCGACATCGACACCTTCCGGGAGGTCGTGCGGGGGGCCCAGGCCCCGGTGGTCATCGCCGGCGGCCCGAAGATGGACTCCGACGAGAAGCTGCTGCAGATGGTGCGCGACTCGATAGACGCCGGGGGAAAGGGCGTTTCGATCGGACGCAACATATTCCAGCACCGGAACGTCATCGGCATCACCAAGGCCGTCAGCGGCATCGTGCTCGAGGACATGGAAGTAGAAGAGGCCATGCAACTCCTGAAGTGAGGTCATGTCCGGAAAGGGCAAGATTGTCTGGGTGAGGACCGACCACCTCACATCATCAGCGGAGAGGAAGCGAATGGTCACCTCCGCCCTGGAGGCCGGTTACGCGGACATCGTGCTGCGTGAGGAGGACTCCGCCCTGCAGAAGGTGGGACGTTATTACCCAATAGTCCGCAAGGGCGAGGAGCTGTTCGCCGACGGAAAGCGGATAGGCGTGGTGCTGACGATACGCGATCACAAGGACGCCGAGAAGGCTTCGCGTTTCAAGGGCAAGCAGGACTTCGTGCTCGTCGAATCGCACGACTGGAAGGTCATCCCGCTGGAGAACCTCATCGCCGAGTTCCAGGGGACCAGCACCAAGGTCATCGCCTCCTGCTCATCGCTGGAGGAGGCCAAGCTGTTCGCCACGACGTTGGAGACAGGCGTGGACGGCCTGGCCATCACCATCGACGACCCCTCCAAGCTGGCGCAGTTCTCATCGCTGGCCAGGTCGGACGTGGCGAACGTGGAGCTGGTGGAGGCGACGGTGAAGGCCGTGCGTCCAGTGAGCGTGGGCGACCGGGTCTGCGTGGACACCTGCTCCATGCTGGCCATCGGAGAAGGGATGTTGGTCGGATCGCAATCGGCCTGCTTGTTCCTGGTGCAGAGCGAGTCCATGGACTCGCATTACGTTTCCTCCCGTCCGTTCCGGGTCAACGCCGGAGCGGTGCACGCCTACGTCCTAGGCTCGGACGGCCGCACCAAGTACCTCTCGGAGGTGCAGGGAGGGACCGAGCTGCTGGCCGTGGATTCGCAAGGGAGAACGAGACCGGTGGTGGTGGGACGGGCCAAGGTGGAGGTGCGCCCGCTGCTGCTGCTGGAGGCGGAGGCGGACGGAACGACGTACACCACCATCCTGCAGAACGCGGAGACCATCCGGCTGTGCACCAGGGACGGTTCGATCTCCATTTCCGACCTGAAGGAGGGCGACAAGGTGCTGGTGCGCCTGGAGAAGGGAGGAAGGCATTTCGGTCATGCGGTCAAGGAGAGCGTAGTGGAGAGATGACCAGGATATGCGTGGCGATATCGGAGGCGGACGCGGCCTCGGCAATCGCGGTGGCTCGGGAAGCGATAGCCAGGGGCGCGGAATGCCTGGAGTTCCGTTTCGACCACATGCCCATGCTCCCGGACGACCTGACCCCGTTCCAGCAGCTGGAGGTGCGGCGCATCGCCACCCTGCGGGAGAGGGAGCAGGGCGGGGAGTGGGAAGGCACCAACGAGAAGAAGTGGGAGTTCCTGTGGCGGGCCGCCCGCGCCGGCTTCGACATCGACCTGGAGCTGGGTCACCCGCTGGTCAACCGGACCCATCTGCTCAAACCGGCCAAGGTCATAGTTTCCTATCACGACAACAAGAAGACCCCGCAGGTGGCCAGGATCATCGAATCGCTGGTCGAATGCTCGGCCCGCTCGGACATGGCCAAGGCCGCTTACTCCGTGCGAACCATGCACGACCTGGCGCAGCTGGTCGAGGCCACCGACTGGTTCTCCCTGAGCCGGGAGAGGTACACCGTCATCGGCATGGGGGAGATGGGCATGGTCACCAGGGTCCTGGCGCACCGGATGGGTTCCGTCCTATCCTACGCCTCCGTCTCCCCGGGCAAGGAGACCGCCCCGGGCCAGCTGGACCTGGAGACCTCCAAGTGGCTGGGCAAGGAACCGGTGGTCACCGGAATAATCGGAAATCCTCTCGATCACACGTTGTCCCCGCTCATGCACAACGCCGCCTTCCGGGCGGCGGCCGTGCGCGGCGTATACCTGAAGTGGGTGACCATGGTGGACGAGCTGGAGGACTTCCTGGACGTGGTCGAGGTTCTGGGCATCAAGGGCTTCAACGTCACCATCCCCCACAAGGAAACGATCGTTCCGCTGCTGGACCGCGTCGACCCGGTGGCAGAACGCCTGGGGGCGGTGAACACCGTGGTCAACGAGGGAGGCTCGCTGGTGGGCAGGAACACCGATGTCATCGGGGTGGAGAGGACCTTCGAAGGCCACGGTGTGGACGTAAAAGGCAGAACGGCATTGGTGCTGGGGGCCGGCGGGGCCTCCCGCTCCGTGCTTTCGTTCCTGATGTCCAAGGGAGCGGACACGGACATCACCAACCGCACCATGGGAAAAGCTGAATCGTTGGCCAAGACCTTCGGGGCCGAGGCGGTCACCGCCCGGGTGGCCGAGGAGAAGGCGTACGACATCATCGTCAACTGCACCCCCCTGGGCATGAAGGGCTTCCCGCAGGAGATGTCCATCTCCCCTCACGTGCTCCGCGAGGGGCAGTTCGTCATGGACACCGTTTACAATCCTCCGGTGACCCCGCTACTGGCCGAGGCGGCGCGCAAGAACGCCATAGCCGTCAACGGCAAGGACATGCTGATCTATCAGGCCCTGGCCTCCTTCGAGATGTGGACCGGCAAGGCCGTGGACTACGAAGTGATGGACAAGGCCTTCCGGGAGGCGCTGCCTTGAAGGGAAGGGGAGAGGCCCACGGCGCCGTCACCATCGTCAACGCCATCGCCGCCGGGAAGGGCTGCGCGGTGGGCATCGACCTGCGCACCTGGGCGGAGGTGGTGCTGGTCCCCGGCGAAGGCGTGGAGGTCCGCCTGGAGGGCTTTCCGGACGAGCCGTCCGAGCTGGCCAAGCTGTGCGTGCAGGCGGTGCTGGACCGTTTCTCCGTAAAGAAGGGGGCGAGGGTGCGCACCGGCTCGGACATCCCGGTGTCCCGGGGATTGAAGAGCAGCAGCGCGGCGGCCAACGCGGTCATCCTGGCGACGTTGGACGCTCTCCAGGCCGAGATGCCGGCCATCGACATCCTGAAGATGAACGCCGACGTCTCGATAAGGGCGGGCGTTTCCGTCACCGGGGCCATGGACGACGCCGCCGCTTCTTTGCTGGGCGGAGTGGTTTTCACCGACAACCACGCCCGGGCGCTGCTGCGCCGCGAGCGTTTCGACCTCTGCGACCGGGTGGTCATTGCCGTTCCGGATAGGATGATCCGCAAGTCCGGGCTTCCCAAGGAGCGCATCGCCCTGTACCGCCCGCTGGCGGAGGAGGCCTTCCGCCTGGCCTGGAACGGGGAATACATCAAGGCCATGACCCTGAATTCCCTGGTTTACGGCGCAGCCCTCGGTCTTGACCAGGAACTGTCGATCAAAGCCCTCCGCGCCGGTTCCGTCGCCTCCGGCATCTCCGGCACCGGACCGGCGGTGGTCTCCTTCGTGGACGCGGACACGGAAAGGCGGGTCGCCGAGGCCATGGGAAAGGAAACGCTGAGCGCCAACGTCTACCAGGGGGTGTGACGATGAGATTGAAGGTCGCCGCATCCAGCACCGAGGGGAGCGTCCTATCGTCCCCGTCCAAAAGCTACACCCACCGGGCGATGACCCTGGCCTTGCTGGCGGAGGGCGAGAGCCTGCTGCGCCGGCCGCTGCTGGGCGAGGACACTCTTGCCACGCTGGACGCGGTCAAGGCCTTCGGCGGAAAGGTGGCGGGGGACGAAACGCTACGCATAACCGGCGGAACGCTCAGGTGCCCGGACAACGTGATCGATACTAGAAATTCAGGCACCACCATTCGCCTCATGGCCGGGGTGGCCTCGCTGCTCCCCTGCGCCACCGTGCTCACCGGAGACGAGAGCGTCAGGCGCCGGCCCATGCAGCCTCTGATCGACGCCCTGGGGATGATGGGGGTGCGCTGCGAGAGCACCCGAGGCAACGGCCTGGCCCCGCTCATCGTCAAAGGCCCCAACCTTGGTAACCGGACGGAGATCCGGGGCGACGTCAGCTCGCAGTTCATCTCCTCCCTGCTGATCTCTTCGGCCCTGAAGGAGGTGGACACCGAGATCGTTCTGACCGCTCCGTTGAAGTCCAGGCCGTACGTGGACATCACCCGGGAGATGATGTCCCGCTTCGGGGCCTCCTGCCATCCCACCAAGAAGGGCTTCATGGTCCAGGGAGGTCAGCGCTACCGCCCCCAGGACTACACCGTGCCGGGGGATTTCTCCTCGGCCGCCTTCCCCTTGGCCGCGGGAGCTCTGACCGGCAAGGTGACCGTGAGGAACCTGGACCCCAAGGACGCTCAGGGCGACCGGGCCTTCCTGGACGTCCTGAGGGCGCTCGGGGCCAAGGTGGAATGGAATGGAGATTCCCTCACCTGCGCCGCGGCCGAGCTGAACGCCACGGACATAGACCTGGGCGACGCCCCGGACCTCTTCCCCATGACCGCGGTTATGTGCGCCTACGCCAAAGGGGAGAGCCGCATCTTCAACGCCGCCCACGTCCGTCTGAAGGAGAGCGACCGCATCGCCGCCACCGTCACCTTCCTGAGGGACATGGGGGCGGATGTCGAGGAGAGGGAGGACGGCTGCGTCGTTCGCGGCGGGCGCTCCCTGCATGGAGCGACGGTGAACGCCTTCAACGACCACCGCATCCTGATGGCCGCGGCGGTCGCCGCGTTGAAAGCTGGCGGCGAGACGATCATAAGCGATGGCGACTGCCACCGCATCTCATACCCGGGCTTCGTGAGCGACATGAGGTCCCTGGGGGCAAGGATGGAGATGATACCTTGAACACCATCGGCAGCGAGCTACGGCTAACGCTATTCGGAGCGAGCCACGGACCCTGCGTCGGGGCCGTGCTGGACGGGGTCCCTCCCGGAATGATGATAGACGCCGTTCGGATACAGAGCGAGGTGGACCTCCGCCGGCCCAAGGCGGACATCGGAACGCCCAGGCAGGAGGAGGACAAGGTGGAGATCGTCTCCGGAATAGTCGAGGGAAGGAGCACCGGGGAGCCGATAACCCTGCTGATCGTGAACCGGGACACCGACTCGAAGAAGTACGAAAAGTTCAAGAGCGTCCCGCGACCCGGCCACGCCGACCTCACCGCCCGCGCGAAGTACTCGGAGTGCGCGGACCTCCGGGGAGGCGGCCAGTTCTCCGGCCGGATGACCGTGGCGATAGTGGCCGCCGGGGCGATAGCCAAGATGCTGCTGGAGGAGCGCGGGATACGCGTCGCCGCCTTCGTGCGGCAGATCGGGAGCGTGCGCGATACGGAGGAACGAGACGTCACCTCCGGCGTGCTGTCCCGTTCCAACGACGTTCGGGCGGCCACCGAGGAACTGGCCGAGGCCATGCGCCAGGAGATCCTCTCCGCCAAGAACGAGGGGGATAGCGTGGGCGGCGTGGTGGAATGCGTGGTGGACGGGCTCCCCATGGGACTGGGCGAGCCTTTCTTCGATACCGTGGAAGGGGAGCTGGCCAAGATGATGTTCGCCGTGCCGGGCGTCAAGGGCATAGAGTTCGGGGCCGGCTTCGCCGCCGCCAGGATGCGCGGTTCGCAGCACAACGACCCGTTCGTCCTGGTAGACGGAAAGGTGCGCACCGCCAAGAACGACGCCGGGGGCATACTCGGCGGCATCACCAACGGGATGCCGGTGGTCTTCCGGGTGGCCATCAAGCCCACCGCCTCCATCGCCAGGGGGCAGCGCTCGCTGAACGTGAAGAGCGGTAGGCAGACCGAGCTCAAGATAGAGGGACGGCATGACCCGTGCATCGCGCCCCGGGCGGCGCCCGTCGTGGAGGCCGCCGCAGCTTTGGTGCTGGCGGACCTGAGCATGAGAGGTGGTACGGTTGACTGATTCCGTGGAAGGCATCCGGTGGAAGATCGAGGAGATCGACAACGAGATACTGGACCTGATCAAGAAGCGCATGAGCATCGCCGTGGCCATGGGCCACCACAAGGTGGACAAGGCCATGCCCGTACGGGATATGCGGGTGGAGGAGCAGGTGCGGAACCGTTATCTGGCCAGGGCGAAGGAGGTGGGCATCAGCGACGCGGCGGCCATCGAGCTGTCGGCCCTGCTGGTCCGCGAGTCCGTGGAGGCGCAGGCCAAGCTGCCGCGCCCCATGAAGCCCCGCAAGGTGCTGGTGGTGGGCGGCGGAGGGGCCATGGGCCAATGGCTGTGCCGCTTCTTCGCCTCCCGCGGGCACGAGGTCAAGGTCCACGACGATCTGCCGGGCGGGGAGTTCCCCAACGTGAAGCTGGAACCGGGCGTGAAGGAGGCCGACGTCATCGCGGTCTCCTCGCATATCTCGGCCACGGCGGAGACGCTGCGCCAGATCTTCAAGCTCAAGCCGAAAGGGCTGGTATTCGACATCGCCTCGGTCAAATCGCCCATCGTGGAGGTGCTCAAGGAAGGCGCCGACCAGGGGCTGCTGGTCTGCTCCATCCACCCCATGTTCGGCCCCAGCGCCTCCTTCATCTTCGCCAGGAACCTGATAGTCTGCAACTGCGGTTCCGATGTGGCCGTAAACAAGTTCATGCCCCTGCTGAACGGCACCGGGGCCAACGTGTTGGAGATGCCGGTGGAGGAGCACGACAAGATAATCTCGGTGGTGCTGGGGATGAGCCACGCCCTGAACCTGGCGTTCTTTGGAGCGCTCAGGGATAGCGGCTTCAGCCAGGAGGAGCTGCGCAAGGCCTCGTCCACCACCTTCGAGAAGCAGATGAACATCAGCGGGAATGTCGCGAGAGAAAGCCCAAACCTTTACTACGAGATCCAGCATCTGAACCCGCACAACCGTGAGATGCTGGAGAAGCTGATCGTCGCCCTGCGCGAGGTCCAGCAGGCCGGTTCCGAGGAGGACCGGTCGCACATGATCAGACTGATGCAACAAGGTCGCAGGTATTTCGAGGTGAAGCAATGAAGAAGCTACAGGTGGCGGTCCTAGGCGCCACGGGAATGATCGGCCAGAGGTTCGTGCAATTGCTGGAGGACCACCCCTATTTCGAGATAGGCGGCCTCTACGCCTCCGAGCGCTCGGAGGGCAAGTCGCTCGGCGAGGTGATGAAGCTGAAGGGCGTCCCCTTCCGCGAGGACACCCTGGCCATGAAGATCGAGGCCCTGGAGCCCAAGGCCATCTCCAAGCGCTGCCGCCTGGCCTTCTCGGGACTCCCGTCCGACGTGGCCGGGGATTATGAGACGTCCCTCTCCAAAGAGGGGGTGGCGGTGTTCTCCAACGCCGCCTCGCACCGCATGGACCCGGACGTCCCGCTGCTCATCCCGGAGGTCAACCCCGACCACCTGGAGCTGGTCAAGGCCCAGGCCACCTACGCCAACGGCGGCTACATCGTCACCAACGCCAACTGCTCCACGACCGGGCTGGCCGTCCCGCTGCAGGCCATTTACCGGAAGTTCGGTCTAAAGGCGTGCTACGTCTCCACCTACCAGGCCGTCTCCGGCGCCGGGTACCCCGGCGTTCCGTCCCTGGACATCCTGGGCAACGTGGTACCGTTCATCAAGAACGAGGAGGAGAAGATGGAGGAGGAGATCCACAAGATGCTGGGCGCCTACCGGAACGGCAAGCTCAGCTTCGCCGAGTTCGACATGGTGGCCAGCTGCGCCCGCGTGCCGGTGATCGACGGCCACCTGGAATCGGCGGTGCTGAAGCTCGGCAGGTCCGCGGACGCCGCCGCGGTGATCAAGGCCCTGGAATCGTTCAAGCCCGAGCCGCAGAAGCTGAAGCTGCCCACCGCCCCGGTCCGGCCGATAATCGTCCGCCGGGAGGAGAACCGCCCGCAGCCGGCGGCCGACGCCTTGGCCGGAGAACCGGAGAGGGCCAGGGGCATGGCCGTGTCCGTTGGACGAGTTCGAGAGAGCAAAGGATATATCAAGTTCTGGTTGCTTTCCCATAACACCCTGAGGGGCGGGGCCGGCGGCTCCGTTCTGAACGCGGAACTGGCCGTGGCCAGGAAGCTCCTCTGAGGGGGTGCCGGATGAAGCGGACGGTCGCGGAGATCAACCAGAAGATCAAGGACGGGGACGTGGTGGTCATGACCGCTGAGGAGGTCATCTCCTACGTCCAAAGTGAGGGCGTGGAACGCGCCGCCAAGGAGGTGGACGTGGTCACGACCGGAACCTTCGGCGCCATGTGCTCCTCCGGGGCCTTCCTGAACTTCGGACACTCCGAGCCGCCCATCCGCATGCAGAAGGTGACCTTGAACGATGTGCCCGCTTACGGGGGCATCGCCGCCGTGGACGCTTATATTGGCGCGACGGAGCTCAAGCTGGACGATCACAAGGAGTATGGCGGCGCGCACGTCATAGAAGAGCTCGTCTCGGGAAGACCGGTACGGCTCAAGGCCAGCTCGGACGGCACGGACTGCTACCCGCGCAAGGACATCGACACCTACGTCTCGCTGAACACCATCAACCAGGCCTATCTCTTCAATCCCCGGA
>JAKPZB010000042.1 GCA_029560215.1 Methanobacteriota archaeon
GGTTTCAGATCAGTTCCTCGAACTCCTTTACCAGCTCGGGGTGCCTCTCCTTGATGGCGATCAGGATGTTGTGCACCGACATCTTGTCCACGTTTGCGGTGGAGAGCGTGTCTATCACCCCGTCCAGGGTCTTGTCCGACAGGGTCAGGAACTTCTCCTTGGCCATCCAGTTGCGCCACAGGCGGTTCTCCATGGCGTCGCGCCACTTCTTGTCGTAGGGCATCAGTGCGGCCTCGGAGTAATCGTTCGACTGAGCGCAGTCGCCAAGCACCTCGCCGGCGAACTTTCCGGCCAGCAATCCGTTGGCGATGCCGCCGCCGGTTATGGGGTCGATGATGCGCGCGGAGTCGCCGACCAATATGAGGCCGTTCATGACCGACTGCTCGACCGGCGGCGATACGGAAACGCCTCCGGCCAAAGCCTCCAGGGGCTGACCACAGCTGAAGCGGGGGTCCTTCTTGATCCAGCTGTCCAGGTACATCTTGACCTCACCCGACTTCTTGAGCTTGGAGGCCAGAACGCCGATTCCGACGTTGGCGGTGTCGTCCCCCTTGGGGAATATCCAGATGTAACCGCCCGGGGCGACGGAGCCGATGATGAACTCGCAGTAGTCCGGCTCGGTCTTCAGGTTGGTCATGCGGTACTGGTAGCAGGTGGTTATGTCGCCGGTCTTCAGTGAGGTGTCGATCCCGGCCCAGCGGGCCACCTGGGATTCGAAGCCGTCAGCGGCCACCACGCATCCGGCGGTGAGCTTCATCGGCTCGCCCTCGCGCCTCGCCTTGACCCCTACGACCTTGTCGCCCTCCTTGATGACGTCCACGGCAGCGGTCTTGAGCCAGATCTCGGCCCCGGCCCTAGCGGCGTCAGCGGCCATGGCCTTGTCGAAGAGGTGCCTCTCCAGCACCAGTCCCACCTCGGCCCCGGCCTGGCTCTCATCGATGCGGAACACGTTCCCGCCCGGTGAGACCAGCTTGGCCCCGGCGATATCGGCGGAGACCCAGCGCTTGTCCACGGGAACTCCGGCCTTGGCCAGTCCCTTCTTGTTCACGCCCTCGGCGCAACGCAGGGAGGCGCCGATCTCCTGGCGCTTCTCGATCATCAGGACCCGGGCGCCTTTCTTGGCCGCGTGCTTGGCGGTCATGCTTCCGGCCGGACCGGCCCCGACCACTATCACATCGTAATCGGTCTTCATTTCTTTCCCTCCATCTTCAGGGCGCCGACCGGGCAAAGGCGCACGCAGCGGCCGCACTTGTTGCAGTTCTCATTGAACTCCAGCACTATCTCGTTCAGGTAGATGGCGTTCTGGGGGCAGGAACCCACGCAGGCGCCGCAATGCATACATTTCTCGATGCTCACGATCATTATGGAACCTCCTTATGTGTGCTCCGTTCCCCTGGTCCGTCTCCACTCCTCGATGGGCACGGAGAACTTCTTCTCCACCTGCTCCCTGAAGGTGGGTCCGCCGTTGTAGGCGCAGAAGGGGATTATCCTTCCGTCAGGCACTACATAATGGATGGCGCAGCGCTTGACCCTTTCTATGTCGTAGTTATACAGGTCCTGGAAGTGCATGCCTCCGATCATCATCATCTTCCAGGAGAACTTGGCCAGGGACTCCTTGGACTTGTCGTCCATGAGCGAGCCCAACAACTCCAGGAAGGTCTTCATGTCCAGGCCCTCGGGCATCTTGTCCTCGTGGGTGTACTTCTTCAACAGCGAATAGACCTTCACCTTGCTGGGGAACTTCAGCTTGGTCTTCTCCGCCTTCTTGGACAGCTCGTACAGCTCCTTGAAGAGCGGCTCTACATCCACGAAGGAGGTCAAGGGCACGACGTGGTCCTTGTCCTGGATGAACAGATAGGTGGCGATGCCGCAGTGGGGGTGCGTGGTGAAGGTGACCTTCGGCTCTCCGACGAAAGCGGAGGCGAGGGTGGAGAGCGGCACGACGCTGGGCACCGGGAACCAGTCGCTCTTCTTGATCTGCCCCTTGGTCTGGACCTCGAAATCCTTGACCAGGTCAGGCAGGGTGTACCGTTGCTTGGCCAGCTCTTCCTTGTTGATCCTGCCGGTGAAGGACACCGGCTGGAAGTTGATGCCGCGGACAACGTCGGAGTTCTCCAGGGCGTACTTGAATATGGGGCCGATCTGGCTGTCGGTGACCCCTTTGACCACAACGGGTACCAGCACCACCGAGGGGCGCTTCTCCAGCTTCCTCACGTTCTCGATGACCTTCATCTTGATCTCGAGCATCTTCCTGGCACGGGAGATCATGTAGATATCGTCGCTCATCCCGTCGAACTGCAGATAGATGGTGTTCAAGCCGGCCTCGGCGGAGGCCTTCAGGAACTCGAAGTCGTTGGCGAACATGATGCCGTTGGTGGCCACCTGGATCTGGGCGAAGCCCAGTTCCTTGGCCTTCTTCACCACGTCGACGAACCGAGGGTAGATGGTCGGTTCTCCCCCGGCGAACTGGATGGCCGGGCAGGGAACGGGCTTGCTGTCGCGCAGCACCTGCATCATCTTGACGACCTCGTCGTAGCTGGGCTCATAGACATAGCCGGACTGGTTGGCGTTGGCGAAGCAGATCGGGCACTTCATGTTGCAGCGGTTGGTGAGGTCCAGATTGGCCAACGCGGTGTGGCTCAGGTGCAGGTCGCAGAGGCCGCAATCGTTCGGACAGACCTTGGCGTGAGGGATGAAGGGGTTCTCCACGCCCACCCCGTCGTAGGAGAATCCTTCCGATTTCAGGTACAAACCCACGTCGGACCAGATGACGTCCGAGAAATGGCCGTGCTCCGGGCATTCCTTGTCCATGACCACCTTTCCGTCCTTCTCCGACATGGTGGCTATGATTATCTTCTTACACTCTGGGCAGAGCGATTCCGTCTTCTTCGGCAATCCTCTGGGCAATGAACATTCTTTTGCAATCACGATTGCACCCCAGGCTGATACTTCAACACGATAATATAATATTTATGTAGCGAGATTAGCTACATGTTTGGCCATGAATATCGTAGACGTTCTCAGACTGGACATTGGCGACATTGAGAAGGAATTCGCTCAGATAGCTTCCGCCCTGGGAAATTTGGGGCTGTCTAATTATGAAGCCAGGGCTTACGTGGCCTTGATACTTCGCACCCACGCCACCGCCGAGGAGGTGGCCGAGCTGGCGATGATCCCGCGCACCTCCTCCTATAAAGCGTTGCAATCCCTGGTCAGTAAAGGGTTCGCCCAGGAAATGGACGGACGACCAGCCATCTATTATCCTTTGGACATAGAGGAACTGCGCGAGAGGACCATGAACGAGATGAACGGGATGTTCGCCAAGTTGAGCTCGATCAAGGGGCTACTCTCCGAGAAAGGAACACCTGAGCTGGTATACACCATCTACGGAAGAAGGAAGGTGCTGGCCAAGATAGGCGAGATGCTCGATTCCGCCCGGTCGACCTTCATGATATCCTCGCCGAAGATGCAGGACATCCGTTCCGAACTGTCCGATCACTTCAAGGAGGCCCAGGCCAGGGGGGTGAAGATAACTATCATCACCGATCCCGCGGTCAAGGTCCCCTCCGCTAACGAGGTGTTCAGGAGGAAGGGGCTGATCGCCACGGACGTCATCGTCGACGGTACGCTGGCCATGATCGCCACCGAGGACCTGGACCTGTGCGGTCACTCCGACAATCCGCTGATCGCCGCGCACCTGGAGAACTTCCTACATATGGTGAAGGGTTCAGCGCCGTAACCTGATTGTAGCTCAGCCCCTTTTTATCCGACAGGCATTGGTCAGGGGGGATGACCAAAAGAGGCTCGACACGCGTTTTGTCCCGGGACCGCAGGGCCCAGATGCCCTTCTCACTGATCGCGATCGTACTCATTATCGTGTCCAGTCTATCCGCGGCGCTGATCGCCGACCTCCGCGAAGGCTCCCAGGAGGCAGGTCTGACCTTGGACGAGATCAAGCGCATGGACGAAATGTCCCTGGACGCCCGGGATCAGGTTCAGGAAATGGCATGGCAGTCGCTGCTTTCCGCCTGCGCCGGCGATCCACTCAACGAGAGCGTTATGTCCTCGCGGTTCCAAATGGAACTGGAAGGACGGATGACCTCCGTCTTTCCAGTATCCCGTTCAGGAATGGTCGTGGATGTCAACGCGAGCGGGGTGAGGCTATCCTTCGTCAGGCTTCCCCTGGACCAGGACCTGGCGGGCGAGAGGTTCACCGACAAGTACGTTCCGGCGTACGTCGGCCTGGCTGGATCAGTAATGGTTAATGTGTCCTCCGACAACGGGGATCTCGGCCGTGACTATCCGGTGGAGGACCTAGGCAAGGTCCCTTGGCCCCTTCTCAACGACCGGATGAAGGGGTTCGAGACGGCGGTCTCCGACGGCCTCGGCGACCTGGCCTCGATGGTGAACTACATGCTGGAATCGCTGGCTGCCTATCGTGCCGTTCAGGGATGGGGAAGCGTCATCGTCGGGGAGAGGTCGATATCCCAGATGATGACCGACCGGGACCTGATCAACGCCATCGACCTTGGGCTGATCGTTCTTCAAATGAAACATTTCCGTCAGGCCGCCCCATGCTACGGCATGAGCACGGACACCCTGGACGGAGAGGGGTGCTGGTGTTACGTCGAAAAGGAACTGGAGGGAGGTGGGATCGTCGATCCTGCGGACATCTTCCTGGGTCTCTATGGATACGACGAGCTGGATTGGCGCAAGGTGTTCTCTCAGGCCTTGAATTCGGCCGCCGAGCGCCTAACGCTGAGGTGGATGGAGTGCGTTGGATTGATCAAGATGGTCGAGCTCGCGGAGAAGGCTGGCGAGGCGGTGTACTCCTTCGCCAACGAGCTCATCGATCGCGTTTTCGACGTGAATATGGCCGAAGAGAATTTCCGGGAATGGCTGGAAGGGGTCTTCGAGAAAGCGGGAATTCCCGATACGTTATACCGGTACCTGGGGTCGGGCGTGCCGGACGGGTCGATTATGGTGGAAGATATGACCTTGGAGCTCCTGGACGTCGAGGGCGAAGGCGTGCCGATCTCTCTAGGGGGGCCGGTGACCCTCGACATCCCTCAGACCGATGTATTGGCATGGGAGGGCTGGGCCGAGTTCCACGAACAGTACAAGAAGGGCACCCTGGAGATACTGGATGCCATCCGGAGAGAGATCGCCGCGGTCGCCGAACAAATCTCCCGGAGCATGTTCCTCCCGTCCGGCGAGCTGGCATTGGACCCTCGCGACGGCATTTCCTTCCTGGATGAGATGAAGGCGTCGCTGAGCGTCGCCCTCGAGAACAAGGACGCCTGGATAAGGGCGGCCATGGTCGCCTCGGAATCCGATGTGATGACCGCCGACCCTCTGGCCGAAGCGACCAGGGCCGAGTTCCTGGAGAACCGGGACGTCATCCTGCAGAGGCAGGGGGCGTTGGAGGTCATGGTCACCAACGCAGCCGAGCAGCTGCTGTCGACCGCCCTCTCCGGCCTAGAGGACCGCGAAATTCCTTGGGAGGAGAACCTGATGCTGCTAGAAGGTCACATCGCAAGCGATGCGACCTGGGGCGTTCAAGGGTCGATCGAATGGACCTTCGATGAGCACGCACAATTCCTCGAGGACTACTTCATGGCCGGGCTTAGCCACGGTTCCTCCACGGGCAAATTGTCCTCCTGGATGGCCGACGTTGTCGCCCGGACCGGTGACCCCTACGCCGGTATATCGGCGGTCATCAGCGACGACGTCTCTCAAATGCTCTCCGAGATGTCCAACGGTATTCGTCTGCGGGGGAACCAGATGGAGATATCCATCCCCACCTCCCCGCACTTCTCGCTGCTCGGTCCGGACGGCCGGTCCTATAAGGAATCGCTAAGAGTGGAACTGAGCTATCCGAACCAGGGGTCGAGGGACGCCTGGATCTCCTCGTCCATCATCGATCCCCGCGATCACCAGGGATCTTCCGGAGTCGCGGTCCAGACCCACGACACCGATGTCCTGGACGCCAAGGCCGCCTCCTATCAATCGGTTTGGAAGGTCGTTTTCTCTGGGCAGATAGCGGTATCCTTGACTCCCGGCGGGGAGATCGGCGGCGTGCTTCCCGCGAGGTTGGATAAACAGGCGGACCTGCGTTCGAATTTATCCGTTGCGGTCCTGACCGGACATGCCCTGATGGGCGTGAGCTATATCAACATGAACACGCTTGGCCAGCAGCTCTCGGAGATCGTCGATTCCCTCCTTCGCCCGCTCCAGGAAGGTCTGGGGACATTGACCTCTCATCTAAGGGAGGTCTATAGGCTTCTCCGGGGAACCCTCGCCGCCCTGATCGAGATGGGCAGGAACGCCCTCGAGACGCTCTCGGCGATGCTGAGCTCCCTGGTAGAGGAACTGCAGGATTTCATCCGTTCGGCAATGGCGGTCGTCGAGTCCAAGGCCGCCAGGCTGTTGCTGGGCATACTGGGCGAGAGAAGCGCGACCCTCAGCTTCCTGGGCGTGGACATGACGGTGAAGCTGAGGCCCAAGGACCTGGAATACCGGGAGGTCGGGGTTCCGGCGTCCATATCCCTCGCCTTCAAAACCGGCGAATGCCGAATCGACGTGACCACCAGGCTGATCAAGGGCCAGGGCAACCTCAGCCTTCTTACCAATGCCTCTCTCAGGGGTGAGGATTGGTCGGTCTCCGCGGTGATCGACCCCTTCATGGACATCTTCCGCCATATGGTGGAGGTCAGGGGATTGGTCGACGGGGCCTGCGTTGAACTGGTCATGCCTGAAGTGGTGAGCTACAGAAAGGTCTCCTTCTCCCTCTCCGACATACCCGGGGTCGGGGCGATCCTGTCCAACATCCCGCTTCCCATACCCGGGCTCAAGGGAAGCGTGAACGCCGGCGTGTACATCAAGGTGCTGGAAGGCAGGACCGACCAGGTGGTGATCAACGAGTACGAGCTGAATCCCCCAGGCGAGGACGCCGGAAGGGAATGGGTGGAGCTGTACAATCCCACCGCCGAGGTCGTGGACATCACCGGATGGACCATCGAGACCAGACATGGGGTGCAGGGCCTTGGGACGCTGGGCGGGGTGATGATGCCCCGCACTCGATTGGTGTATCAATTCCCAGAGCAGGCCCTGGACAACATAGGCGAAGGATTTCCCTTCGAGGAAAGCCTGGTCCTTAGGGACGATCGCGGCCGAAGGGTGGACAGCGCCCCCTTCTCCACGGACTGCTGGAACGATGAGAGGACCTGGCAGAGGGCCAAGGACGGGGCCGACCGCTGGGAGTTCAAAAGCGGTTCGAAAGGCTCTTCGAACGGTAGGGACCTCTTCACCGTCCTAGACCTGGACACCGTCGAGCAGGTGTACTTCGCGGCGGTGACCGAATCGCTCTATCAGCTATCGTCTGGTAACCTCAGCATGGAGGCCCTGGCGCTGACCATCGAGACCGCCCTTTTGCGAATGCTGGAAAGGCTGACATCGAACATACTGGACAAGGAAGTGGTGGCCGGGCTGTTCGTAGAGGTGGCGGTGGCCGAGGCCACATCCACCGCGAGATCGGGAATGAGGATGGAGGTCATATGGCGTTGCGGGACCCTGCGAGATGCTTTACACGACCTGGCCGATTCCGCCAGGTCGCTGACGCTCTCCCTGGGCAATCCCTTCCAGGCCTATCTGGACGGACTTCCCTCGGCCAACGGCATCTGGTTGGGCATGTCCGCCTTCGGCGCGGTGGGGGTTCCCAGGATGATGAGCGCGCCCGGATACAGCACCGAGGTCAGGTACCAGAGCTCGGTGGCGGTGGACCTGGGCGTTCTGGCCAAGGTCTTCGGCCTCAGGGCTTCAGGCTGGTCCATGGAGGCGGGGGTAAAGATAACCGGGGTTCCGGCGACCGCCGTCCCCGTGTTCAAGGCCCCTTACGGGACGACGCTCGACATTTGGCTCTGCAAGGTCACCGTCCAAGGGGTGTCGTATTGATTACCCGAAGGCATGACCGGACCAGGATCGTCCCAGTTTCCCCTTTCTCCCACCCGATGTCTTATCTATTGGCAAAGGATATTGGATGCCGAGGTAATACACATGGTTAGCCTGAACGATCTGATCGAGGAGCTCGACTGTACCCTGGAGGACTTTTTAGACCAGGTAACCCTGGCCATCGACCTTCTTGAGGAAGGCGAGCAGGAAGAGGCCGTTGAGGTTTTGAAGGGGCTGGAAGAGGACCTCTTTGACTTCCTTGGATACGAAGAGATGGAAGAGGGCGAGGAAGGAGAGGAAGAGGAAGAAGAGGAAGAGAAGGTAGAGGAGAAGCCCAAGAAGGCCCCGACCAAGAAGGGAAAGAAGTAAGGCCGCCAAGCGGCCTGTAAACCGTTTACATTTCCTATTCTATCAGTTCCTGTCCCTGCATATAGGGCCGAAGCACCTCAGGAATACGTATGCGGCCCTGGCGGTCCTGATTGTTCTCCATGATCGAGACCATGGTCCTCGGCAGAGCGAGACCGGAACCGTTCAATGTGTGCACGAACTCGCTCTTCAGATGCGGCTCCGGGCGGTACTTGACCCGGGCGCGCCTGGCCTGGAAGTCGGTGAAACAGCTGCACGAGGACACCTCGAGCCAGCTTCCCGTTCCCGGGGCATGCGATTCCAGGTCGTAGGTCTTGGCGGAGGCGAAGCCCATGTCCCCGGTGCACAGCAGCAGGGTGCGGAACGGCAGCTCCAGTCCGCGCAGGACGTCCTGGGCGTCGTTGAGCAGGGTCTCCAGCTCCTGGAACGAACCGTCGGGGAGCACGAACTTGACCAGCTCCACCTTGTTGAACTCGTGCACCCGGATCATCCCCTTCATCTCGGCGTGCCTTCCGGCCTCTCGCCGGAACGAGGGCAGGTAAGCGGTATAGTAGATGGGCAGATCCTCCTTGGCCAGGATGTCGTCCTGCAGCAGATTGGTGACCGGCACCTCCGCTGTCGGGTTGAGCCAGAGGTCGTCCCTCTCGCACCAGTACATGTCGTCCTTCATCTTGGGGTACTGTCCGGTGCCGATGACCGCGGCCCTGTTCACGACGACCGGCGGGAACACCTCGGTGTAACCCTGGCGGTGATGCATGTCCAGCATGTAGTTGATGAGCGCTCTCTCCATTCGCGCGCCGTCGCCCTTCAGCACGAAGAAGCCGCTGCCGGCGACCTTCACCCCCCGTTGGAAGTCGATGATATCCAGGTCCTCGCCCAGGGCGATGTGGTCCTTGGGTTGGAAGTCGAACTTGGTGACCTTCCCGTGCTCCATCACGACGCGGTTCTTCTCGTAGCAATCACCGACCGGCACGGTGGGATGGGGAATATTGGGGATGAGCAGGATGACATCGTCCCTCTGAGCCTCCAGCTCGGCCACCCTGGCCTCCAGCTCGCTGATGCGGGCGGCCACGCTCTTCATCTCCGCCACCGCCTCTGCCTTGTCCTTCCCGTTCAGCTTGGCGATGCGCAGGGAGGCCTCGTTCCTCTGCTTCCTTAGCCGGTTGCCCTCCTCCACCGCCGCCCGCCAGGCCTGGTCCAGCTCCAGGAACTTGTCCAGCACGTCATCGCTGTAGGTGCGGTTCCTGAGCATGGTCCGGATGGCCTCGGGGTCTTCCCTGATAACGTTGACGTCCAACACTGAGATCACCCTAGAAATCTATGTCTCCTTTGCCTTCCAGATATTTGCGGTCGCAAAGCAGCACGGTATGTCCAACGACCTCGATCATCACTGAATTGGAGCGCTTGGCCAGGTCCTCGGCCACCTGCTTGCGGTCCTCCTCAACGCTTGGTAGGAGTCGGACCTTCACCACCTTCCTGGCCTTGACCTGCTTCGCGATCTCCTCGATCAGGGTGTCGGTAACCCCTTCCTTGCCCACGTGAACGGTGGGTCGCAGGCCATGCCCGACCCTCTTAACAGCCTTCATCGTCCTTGGCGGCATGTCCTTCTCTCCTTCATCTCCCTAAGATACGGCGTTCTTCTGATATTATCGCATTCCAGGCAGTGGGTGCCTATGCGGTGGTTCCGCAACCGCACCCGGCAGTTCAGTCCCGGGACCAACGGCGTCGAGCAGCGCCGGCAATACAGCGCTCCCTTGGGCATGGGCACCTTGTTCCGACCGGAGATGCGCCTGGCGATGGTCATGTAGCGTTTGGCCCTTGCCATGTCGCCGCCCAAAGCCTCCTTCTCCGACAAACGGACCAGGATGTCCATCCTCTTGCGGGCGATGCCCCGCACCTGGTTGTTCGACACCTTCTTCCTGCTCACAGGGCTTTCCTTCAGGTGCGATAATGCCATCTTGTTAAATATGTTTGTCCGAGCCCCGCTTACCGCCAGGCGACTGGGCCTGTTCGAGCAGCACGCTCTTGGGCAGGAAACCGAATCGGGCGTAGAAGGCGTGGACCTCCTCGTTTCCGACGATGGCCTTGACCACCTTGCGCTTCGCTCCCAGGCTCTCCATCCAACGCAGCGCTCCCTCCATCAGCGCGTTGCCGATCCCCATCCCCCGGTAGGCGGCGGTCACGAAGATGGAGTCCACCTCCCCGGTCATGTCCGGTCCCAGGCTGGAGACGCAGTATCCCACCACCCGCCCATCATCTTCCCTGGCCAAATCCACCCTCATTAGTCCGCCGGCGGCCTTCTCCAGGAGCTCCTCCCGGCGCTCCTCAAAGCTTTGAGAGCCCAACAAGGCCTTGAAATGGGTCGACCTGGCCCGATGCATCTGCCTCAGTTCCAACCAGACCGGGGCGATGAGGTCCAGTCCCTCCTCCGTCATGACCTCGTAGCGAACGCTCATCCGCGGATGGATATCCTCATATGCAAGAAGCTTTTTCCCTCTGGTCAGCGTGATATGGCTCACTTTCGCATCCATCAGCCTTATATAGGAAAATATGAATGTAGCCATCCCGTCGCATTGATAGATTACAGGTGATATGATATGGCCAGAAAGCCGGCAAGGATGTACAGGAGGCTCACGGGACAGGCCTACACCCGCAGGGAATACATGGGTGGAGTTCCAGCCCTGAGGATCAACACTTTCGACCTGGGGACCACCAACGGTGACTTCCCGATCACCATCAACATGAAGGTCAAGGAGACCTGTCAGATCAGGCACACCGCCATGGAGGCCGCCCGTATCGCCGCCAACAGGGTGATGTCCAAGACCCCCGGCAACAACTACCACATCAAGTTCAGGGTCTATCCCCACCACGTGCTCAGGGAGAACAAGCTCGCCACCGGCGCCGGTGCCGACCGTGTCTCCAGCGGCATGAGGGGAGCCTTCGGCAAGAACGTGGG
>JAKPZB010000043.1 GCA_029560215.1 Methanobacteriota archaeon
TCGATGCCGGGGAAGCGGAAACAGGCATCCTCCTTGAGCTTGGAAGCATCAAGCGCCGGCTCGGTAGATACGAAGAGGCGGCGGCGGCCTACCGCAGGCTGCTGGAAGGAGACCCGGCCAACACCAAGGCCCTGTTCGCCCTGGTGGTCACGTACACGGATGGTCTCGATTACGTTAGGGCCATGGAGACCCTGGAGGCCACCGGCAGGGTGCAGCCCTCAAACCCGGAGATCGACTACAACATGGCGTGCATCCTCTCCCGGCAGGGCAGGACCGACGAGGCGGCTGCACGGCTCAGGCAGGCCCTGGCCAAGGGGTTCACGTCCCGTGACCTCGTCATGAAGGACCCCGACCTTTACAACCTCCGCATAAGCCCAGCCTTCAATTCATTGCTGAACGAACTCGGGAACGCCCCCTGAGCTTTTCCATGCCTCAGTTTGACCCACCTTCTGTCCTGCCCATCAGTCCGGCAGCTCAATCCTCAACCGGGACAGGTTCGGCCCCAACTTTGAGTCAGGTGAGAGCTGGATGCCCAGAACATTGACGGCATTCTCCTTGTCAAAGACCAAGTCCGAGTCCTTGAGGAACCCCAGGAACCGCTCCTTTGACTCGACACCGTCCACCACTGCGAACCAGGCTCCCTTGTCCTGGGCCACATAGGCGTAATGCCGCGAATCCGGGCTGAAGAAGGGCGTTGCGACGCCGTCATATGGCCTGGATTCCTTTCCGTCGATGAATATGGACCATTTCTCCCCTTTCTTGGCCATGTACATGATGCGCCTCGAGTCGGGGCTGAAGATGGGTATGGTGACAACGTCGCACCATGGGCCCTCCTTCTCTGCCTCGACAATAGAGAGCTTCTTTCCCTTCTGCGCCATGTAGGCTAGGCGCCGAGAATCCGAGCTGTACATTGGGAAGAAAATGTCGTCATATCGGGCACCGGGCTTCCCATTCATCACGACGAACCAGCTTTTACCCTTCTTGGCGGTGAATGCATAGGCCTTCGAGTCGGGGCTATATATCAGTTCCTTGATGGCATCATAGGCTTCGCCCTTGACACCGTTGACCACGAGAAGGTTCTTTCCGCCGTCCACGGCCAGGTAGGCAATGGTCTTCGAGTCGGGGCTGAAGAACGGGCTGGCCACATCCGTGAAAGACGGTTCATCCTTGCCGTCGACCACCATGAAGGTCGCGTCCTTGCGTTTGGCGCTGTACGCAAGGCGGGACGAGTCGGGGCTGAAGGAGAAGGTCCCGATTCTGTCATAGGCGGCAAGTTCCTTGCCGTCGTACACCATGAACCACCTGTCCTTCAAGCTGGCAGGGTATACCAGGCGCTTCGAATCAGGGCTGAAGGAGGGAAAGGAAATCTTGTCATAGACCTTGCCCTCCTTTCCATCGGCATACATGACCATTTGCTTCCCCTTGAAGGCAAAGAAGGCCAACCGCTGCGAGTCGGGGCTGAAGATCGGGTTCCCCCTGTGGGGAATGCCGTCGTACTCGCCGAGCTCCTTCCCGTCCAGTACTACGACCTGTCTCGTGCCCTTCTGGGCAACGTAAACCAGGTGCTTGGAGTCGTAGCTGAAGAAGGGGGTGCTCATGTTCTCGTAAGCCTTGCCTTCCACCCCGTCGACAACCACCATCCACCTGGCGCCCTTGAATGCCTTGTAGACCAGCCGGGTTGAGTCAGGGCTGAATATGGGGGTGTCCTTGCCGATCTGTTCGTACTCCTTGTGGACCCGGCCATCCTGGACGACGAAGAACTTCTTGCCCTTGCGTGCCACCACTGCAATATGACGCGAATCCATGCTGTTCTTTGCCGACTGGATGAATATGGCATACTTCTCCGTGGGCACGATGAGCGGGATGGACTTCTCCTTCAGGGGGCCTGCGGCCTGAACCGCACCCAGAGGGGCAGAAAACAGGAGCACCATGCATGCTGCAAGAAAGGTTCGGCGGCTTCTCATATTCACATCCTCTCCTTTTCTGATAAGTTCGGGTTCAAGGGATTTTCCGGGTTCAGACTATACAGACAGGGCAGTAAAAATGCAACCTGCCATCACGTGGCCAGGTGCTGTTTGCAGGTATGGCAGATCCATCATGCGGGGCACGGTGTGAACGGTTCCTTCTGTCTCACCCGTTCACCACTTGAACACCTGGTTGACCGCAAACCACCACAGGTGCATCTCCTGGTGCCAGTCGAGGCCTGCATAGGGGTTGTACACGATGTCCGTGAAGACCGTGGAGTTGAGGTTCCTGCTCGAGTTGCTCTTTATCGTGGTGTCCTTGAGCTTGATGTAGCTCACGTTGATGTCGATCTGGTTGGCGTGGTTGATCTGCTGGGTCAGCTCGTGGAAGTCCTTGGGCCTCGGCTTGGGTTTGTCGTCCATCACGATGCTCAGGCCCAGGGAGTAGATCTTCAGGTCCGGGAACGGCACCGGGCCGAACCGCTCCGGCACGCAGGAGGTGGGCCTGGCGTCGTAGCCGAGGCGCAGTGCGATCTTCTCGATGGGCTTGATCTCCACGCCGTAGGTCAAATGCCAGGTGTTCTTGAAGTTGTGGGTAAAGACCTGGCTGTCCGGGGAATACAGGTATCCCAGCATGCGGGCGAACCGGACGAGCTGGATCTTCTGGTCGAACTGCATGACCCACTGCTTCTGCACTTCCCAGTCGGTCCAGTTGGCATCGCAGGTCATGGTGAGCTGCTTGATGGGCTTGAGCTTCACGCCGAACTGGAGCCTCTGGGGCCAGGTGAGGTTGAAGGTCGCCGAGCCCTTCTGGGACGGGACGGAACTCGTCGGCAGGTCGAAGATGGCCGCCGTGATGATGGTGAGCGGCGACCTGCCCAGCCAGTCGACCGTGCGGCGGAACTCGTTGCCGTACTTGAACTCGAAGTCGCCCGTCATGTTGGCCTCGGACTCGCTCTGGTAGCATGCGCCCAGGGCGAACCAGTCATAGGGCTGCCAGAGGACGCCGAGATTGTACGAGGTGGTGAAGTAGTCCTCCACGAAGAGTTCGAGGTGGCCTTGCGTGGCGTACGGGGTCATGCCGCCGTTGAACCACGGGGGCGGCAGGGTCAACTCGGAGATGACGGGGATCTCGAGACCCTCGGTGGCCTCGCCCAGGGCCCCGGTCAGCGCGCTCATGTCGTTGGGCGTGCGCAGGCTCGACGACAGGTAGAACAGGGACGGCCCGATCCCCACGGACATCCCGACGGACAGCGTGTCAGACACCCTGTAGGCCACCGCCGGCGTGACGAAGCTCATCCTGATGAAAAATGCCTTTTCACCGAGCAGGCTGATGGGGTGGTTGTTGGGGTCCTTGTTGTTCTTGAGGCCGGCGCCGTAGGGCGCGAACTGGCCGAACCCGAAGGTCCAGCGAGAGAATTTGGGGTCCGGGGGCTTGTACGATATGCCCATACCCGGCGTTATGAGGTAGGGAATGTCGTAGTCGATGTACGGGATGATCATGTACCCGCTTTCCTGCTTGTCCTTGGCGCCGTCCAGCGGGTCCCTGCCCTGGTTGAACCAGCCGCCGAAGGGGGCCCAGGGCGTTCCCGTCCCGGGATCGATGGCCTGCTTGTATGACACCTCCCGGTACGTGCTCACGAATCCGATGCCGTTGTCGAACCGCGCCCCCGGCAGGACGGCCAGGCCGGCTGGATTGTAGTGTATGGTCATGGCCCCGGAAAGCTCCGGGAAGGCAGTCACGGCACTGCCCATGGAAACTGCCGCCGGACTCGTGACGAGCTGCTCGTACAGGGCGCCTCGGGCAGTCGCCGGCACGAACGCCACCATACCCAGAAGAGCGGCGAACAGGATGATGCGAGTCCTCGTCATGGCCTCTGCCCCCTCACAGCACGAAGTTGAACGGAATACGGGTGCTCAGCGAGAAGCCCGTGTCGGTGAGGCTGTACGCCAGAGACACGCTCACCGTGGTCTTGGGTGAGATGTTGATGCCCATGCCCAGACCGAAGGATGCGTCGACCTCGTCACCCGTCTCATAGGTCGAGCTCACCCTTTCATACTTGAACGAGGTGGAGCGCTTGTAGGAGTAGCTGAAGGACATGTTGATGGAATTGGCGTAGGACAGGGCATAGCCCATGCCGAGGCTTGCGTTCACCGAGCTTCCCGGCTCCACCGTGTCCAGCACGATGTTTTCGGCGACAGTGTGATTCAGCCCGTCGACCTTGAAGGGATAGGTGAGTCCGAGGTTCCAGAACAGCACCACCGGGTCCACCTGCTTGCTGAAGCTCGCCCCTGCCGAGACTGCATAGTACCCGTTGCCCGTGGAGATCTCGGCCTCGGGATTGATGTCGAAGGGACTCCGGCCCGTGGGCAGGGCCGCGCTGCATGAAAAGGTCATCCTGATGTCCCCGGCCTCGGCCTTGAAGGGCTGGTACGCCATGCCCACGGCGATGTCGCCGATGTCCGTCTCGTCGAGTTCGTCATCCGTGCCCATCTTGTTGTACCTGTAAAGGATGGGGACATTCACGCTTGCAGCGAGGTTGTCCAGGATGCTGTACGAGGTGTACACGGAGTGCTGGATCGTGTGCTCTGATTCCTGTTTGAGCCTGGTGAGCGCCTCTTCGGTGGTGTAGATGACCTCGCTGGGGCTGTACGAGTAGGCAAGGCTGTAGTCCAGGGCCAGCGTGCCCCGGGGGTCGAGGGAGTATTCCCTGCTCACTGCCGAGAGGACCTCCTTCTCCTTCTGAACCTTTTCCTCTTCGGTTATCTCCAGCGTCTTCCGAGCCTTGCCCTCTTCCTCGATCTTCCTGAGCTGCCGCTCCAGCGTATCGATACGGTCGAGCAGCTCCTGGTTCTTGTTGACCTCGGCATCCTGGGCCTGGACCACGGACACCATCACGACCAGGGACAACATGATCATCACACACGCACGCGCCATTCTCACAGGCGGACCACCTCCGGTCGACTCTATTCGGGCAAGCTTCTCTTCACCTAATCCATACAATCATACACCACTTTCAATGGTGATGTCATTATCTTATGTTCACGGTCTTGAATTTCTTCTCTCCCAGGGACTCGATGAAGTCCCTCTGGTTCCTCACCGTCTCGGGTGTCGTAGGTCCGGTGGCGGCATGCTTCGCAATGTCATAGCCGATGATGCGCAGGTCCTGCTCATCCAGGGCCATGGCGTTGAACCGCAGTTCGTCCCGGGAGACTATGAACACGATGCTCTGGGTCCACATCTCCTTGAATCGTTTGGTGGTATAGCTCGTATTGCCGAGATACGGGTCGGCCAGGAAGACATGGTCGCCGTACACCCCACGGTACACCACGAAGTGCCTGTACCCCATGAACTCGATGGGTACGACGGCGGGCTTGTCCAGGGCCTTGAGGTCATCGAACTCCGCCTTGAAACCGCCGCCCTTGTATCCGAGCACCTCGACGAACCGTTTCATGTCCAGCAGGGAGAAGGCCCTCCTCTCCTGGATCTTCTCCACCTCGCCGTACTGCATGAGCCCCTGGATGACCTGCTGCTCGTTGAACCTCTCCCCCAGGTAGTGGTTGAGCAGCGTGGCCAGGGCAGCCGAGCCGCAGCTGTAGTCGAATTCCTGCTTGACGATGTTCCGGTCATTGAATTCGCTCAGGGGCTTCACCTCGTGCTTGAGCGCCAGGGATTCCATCCCGGGCGTCCTCGAGTGGCTGATCATGAGGCCCTTGGGGTTGTCGGCCATGGGGTACTGGGTACCGAGAAAGGCGATGACGATGATGAAGCAGGCCAGTACCTTCATGGGCTGCCAGGATGTCTCTCAGTTACCTGGGCTGAAACGCACGGAGAGATAGTGGGCGGTTATCCCGTCGATAGCGATGGGGCCGAAACCGGTGCCGCCGATGTCCACGGCACCCATCCTGATCGTGCCCTGCAGGGGCACGTTGATGTACGCCGCCGTGGTGTTGGTCGACGTGTCGGTGGCGACGTCGAAGGTGGCCGGGTTCGGGTAGGCCTGGTTTGCCGGGTCGTCGTCAAAGTCGATCCGGCCTCCGATGATGTCGCCCACGCGGAACGGGCCGGAGAATTCCCACGTGCTCGGGTCCTCGGGTGCTCCCGTGGCCTGGCCGGCCAGGTTGATGTCCGTCACGTCCATGCTGAGCGTGGTTCCGAGTGCCACGTTGTTCTGGTAGGTGTATCGGAACAGCTGCGTGTTCCACCTGGTGAGGTACTCGTAGTCGATGCCCTGGGTCCCGGTACCCTGCCGGGCGGATATGCGCAGCAACGAAGGTTCCACGGTGCAGGTGTCGAAAAGGAGACTTCCGAGTTCCTGGCCCGCGAACGTGAACTCCCCCACCTCCCAGGTGCGGGGGTTCACGTGGTTGGAGACCTGCATGGCGATCGTCGTGCGGGACTGGCCGTCTATGGTGGTGTAGTTACCCATGTCAATGGTCATGGGGTAATCCACGGGGCAGTCCAGCCTGAAATAGCCGTCCGGCCCGGTTACGGCGACATCGTTGAACTCCACCCACTGCTTCGGGTCGCTGTCCGTGTCGGAGTACCTGATGGAGTCCCAGGCGAGGCGAACGCGGAATTCGCCGAAGTTGTAGTTGATGCCGGCCTGTGCCGAGACGGATGACAGGGCCTCGTCGCTCACCTCGGTCATGGCTGCCGGGGCGGGGTTCGCGTGCAGGAGGAATAAAAGGAGGAATAAAAGCATGGGTTCTGCTGATGCGATGAATGTTGTCCTTCGTGTCATCCCTGCTCCCGTTTTCCGTGTGTTCGTAATACCCCTGTCAAGCAGTCCTCGCGTCATTCCATACCATGTCAGAGAAGAAAAGGGCCCGGGGACCCCCCGGACCCTTCTCAGGCATAGCAATTAGTGGGCCCAGATATCCACCCAGCTGCCGAATGCGATGTCGAGGCCGAAGCCGGTGATGTAGATGTCGCCCAGCGTGCCGGCCGTGCCGCTGTTGAGCGCTGCCGCACTGTCAAGCTTCACGTTGGCAGTGATCGGGCCAGCCACGTCCACGTTGAAGTAACCCAGCGGACCCTGGAACCTGATATGGCACACGGTTGTCGGGGTGCCGGGTGAACCATGGGCATAAATACCCGCCATAGAGGTAATCACGTTGATGACAACGGCACCGTTGATCTTGACGATGCCGAAATTGATGTCCTCAAGACCGATGTAACCTGGCTGGCTTGCTGCACCTCCTGCCATCCAGATTAAGGTCGGAGTCGTGCCGAGAGGAGATTCCTCGTAGCCGGTGTTGCCAGCGGGCAGACCGTCCGAGTCACCCCATGACACGTAGTCCAGCGTGACCTCGTCCAGGGTAATGTTCATGGCGAGCTTCACGCCCTGGCCTCCCTCGGCAGCACCAATCGGTGTGGTGATGTCGATGTAGGAGCTCGGGCTGATGTACACGGTCATGTCGCCGACGTTCACGGAACCCATCTCCTCATCAAGTAAGGGGGTAGCCTGGAATCCAGCGTAATCGGACAGAGCCACGGTCATGGACAGGGCGTCCATGGAGATCTTCAGGGAACCGAGGCCGATGCGGACAAAGGTCTTGCCGCCATAGAGGCCGGCGTCCTGGGCCACGTCGATGGTAAGGGGCTTCAGGTAAGCGGTGGTGTAACCGGCGCCGCCAAGAGCACTGTAATCGCCAAAGCCGTCATTCGTGTCCCTGGGCTTGATCCTGAGGTTGGTGAGGTTGAAGTCCGTGATCCCCACATAACCGCCGTCATCGGAAGGGGAAAGGGGGGTAACTCCATCCGCTTCCGTCCAGAGGGGCCATCCGCCAGCAGCGATCCCGTCCGAGTCGCCCCAGGCCATGGTGCCGAGGCGGACGTTCATGAGCAGGTCCACGTTGATGTTCACGCCGGCCTGACCGGTGACATTGGAAAGATCGGAATCAGAAATGGGGGTCATGGCCCATACGGAAAGGGGCAGAAGCAGAAAAGCCATAATCGTCAATACTCTCTTCATAACGTTGTTGCCTCCAAGTTTTTATTTTTTTGCCGTTACGTTCTCAACTGCATAACCTCGCTGACATTGAAACATCTGATCATCCATGCGCGGTCTCCCAGGCATCACCTCCTTTTATCCTTGATATTTGGAAAAGCACAGGGCAGGGAGAATAACCATGGGGCGAATGTCTCCCGTACATGAAATGACATACGTCCTGTGCGCCTTCATAACCCGTTCATACCCCCGCTCACGGTGTGATCGTGGCGTTGTTCCACGAGAACCACCAGCCCGGCGACTGGCCAGGCTCCACCGCTACCGTGGAGAGCTGCATGTAGAACTCCGAGTCGGTGCTCGTGATGGTCCGCGTACCCAGGTTCAGCCTATGTCCTTCCACCGCCGCCACACCACCGCTCGCGATGCGGCCGCTGAAGGAGACAAAATCTGCGGTGATGGGGCCGGTCATGGAGGGTGTGCCCACCCGCAGGGTCTCCAGTGTCCGGGTGGCTGGGTCGCTGATGTTCGTGAACCTCGCCTCGATGAAGAGCCCGTCACAGAAGAGCGGGGTGGTGGAGGACCCCAGCGACACGCCCAGCCAGTTCTGGTCCCAGTCCAGGGAGTTCGGCAGGCCGAGGCCGTCGTCGTAGTAGCCCATCTTGAGCGACTCGATCTCGGTGAAGGTCTGCGCCGCGATGTTGAACTGGGCCCTGACTACGCCATCATTGATGGTGAACTGCGAGAACCCCGCGGCCACGGTCTCGGACAGTTCCTCGTCGCTCATCGCGACCATGGAGCAGCTGAAGGAATCCTGCCTGTCCATGATGTAGTCGTGGCTGAGCATGTCCGCATCCCGGTCAGGCACGTCACCTGCCGCGAACAGGGGCACGGACACCATGGAAGCCACTGTAATCAGTACAACGAGCAGAAAGAGCCCCTTGAGATCCTTTTGCCATTTCATGCCATGGTCCTCGTGGTTACATGCGCGTAGCGTGGTCATACGGCTATCCATTCAGCAATAAATATGCCATTCAATATTGTCTATATTTCAATAGGTTGTACTCTATGAGTGTCATGGCCCACGATAAAATGGAACTTTGTTTCCTCCCTCCGGGGAAAAATATTTCTTTGCACCAGCGAAGGCCAGCTGCCTCCCTTCCCTTTGGTTTCAAGGGCGCCTGAATTTGAGCGCACCGCTCCCTCATCACGGTCATGGCCGGTCGTCGTCAGGGGCAGGGGAGGACTGTCTTCGCATGCATGCCTAGTCCGGGGTAGCCAGCCCCCCGACAGAGTGCGTGTAGTCGTTGCTGGACGCGCCGATGGCCAGGGTCTTGCGGGGGATCACTATGCCGCTGTCCTCATCGCTCATTTCCAGGATATAGGTGGCAAGCCCCTCGAGGTTGATGGCATTGTTCATCCTAAGGTTCACGTCATAGATGTTGTGCGGTACCGGGCTATAGCGGATGGTGACGCTTCCCGAGAAGGTGTTGCCGATGGTGTCTGACCCCGATATCACGGCACTCGTGGTGTTGGTCACGAGAGGATCCGGTGTGATGGTGAGGCGCAGGGTGTTCCCTGCCCGCCAGGCATCCCTGACCACCCACGTGCCGCCCAGATTCTGCACCCTGGGCGAAACATCAAAGGTGGAGTTGTATATGAACACATATACGCCCGTTTCATCGTTCGAACCTTCTTGGGTATAGGTGAACGCTCCTCCCGGCCACCCGAGGCCGAGGACACCCTTCTCAGAGGCAGAACCGATGAGATAGAGGGTTCTCGTGGAGGTGCCGTAGTCATCGCCCATCCCTGTCCAGGAATATTCGGCGAGATCCCCTGACATGACGGCAGTGTTCGGGGTCAGCGTGAACGGGGCCACGCCGAGCGCCTGTACAGGGTTCACGTACTGCCTGTCATCCGCAATGAACCGGGAAATGTACCCGTCATCTCCTTCAGTTATGATGCCGATTGAAAAAACCGGCGGCATGGCGTTGGAGTCCAGGTACCCGATCCACACCCCCGAGATGTCGGGGCTCTCCCAGGGGTCCTCCCGGGCTGTGTCACCGCCGGTGGAACACCCGGAGATCCACACCACCGTCACGATCAGGAGCTTCGGCAACCATGACCAGTGTCTGTCGTTGTGCATGTCTTTCCCCCTCATGGGCGGATGAGATACTCATATGGATATACTTATTAACAGAAAAAGCAATGCGCCTCCAGGCATTCTTGCCTTGGCTTCGTCATCTTCCCAGCGAGTGCATCGAAACCTACTAGTATCGTTGAATATTCTCACATGCGAGACTGTGCATGCCGACCGGCATACCATCCCTCCGTTCAGTTCAGCCTGCTCCATCTGCAGACTGGTCCCATCCTGGTCCCATCAATGGTCCTTCGGAACTGCATGAATTGAATGCTCCGATATCAGGATTATTTTCCTCTCAGGTCCATGCATGGTTCTTGCATTAAAATGCCGGCATGAGACCGGTGACACTCTCGGCATTCATGATCCTGCTGGTCCTTTCCGCCGGATGTTCTCCGACCATGGTCTCCTTCTTCGACCAGGACTCCCGGGCCCAGATCTCGCGCATGAGCGGCAACAGGCTCGCCGGCGGCCTGACCTCGGTGGAGCTGAACGGGCAGCGCTTCGACAAGGGCGACGGCCTGACGTATTCGCTCATCGTCGTCTATGCGGGCCCGGCCTTCATCGGCATAGGCGAGGGAAAGACGCTGGTGCTCGTCATCGACGGCCGGCGGCTCGAGGTCGCCGGCACCGGCTCCGGGAAGAACCGGACCACCCTCTCCGTCGGCCTCATCGAGGAAAAGGCATATTATCACGACATTGACCCGGATCTCATCCGCATGCTCGCCTACGCCAGGGAGGTGGAGGTGGAGATCATCGGGCAAAGGAAGACCCTGAACAGGCACTTCAAGGAAAAGAACTTTACCAAATTCAGAGAATTCTACGACCTTCACGTGAAACGTGGCGCCGGTTCGTGAACCCGGCTTCGCCCCATCCTCTTGCTTGGTGGGCAATGTTTTGCCTTTTTTTGAGATGTTTTTTTCCCTCTTGCCCCTGCCACTCGCGCGGCTATCATACTAACATACGGACAAAAGGGGTTATTGCATTGATTTCTGCAGGGAATATTTCTTGCTACAGGATCGATGGTGAACAATGAGCCTCGCCGTACAGGTATGCGTTACCCCTGACATGCCTCGGAGGCGCAGGGCTGAGGAGGTCCGGGAATGGGAAAGACCGTAATCGCTGCCGTGATCGTGATTCTCGCCTGTGCCCTGCCCGTCTTCTCCTACGGGCAGGACAGTCAACCTGTGCCATCTTCGTCAGCCTCGCCGGCGCCAGGCACGGCCGCTCCCGGCGACGATGTCATCATCGCCCAGGGCGAGGCCGAGGAACTCTCCCACCAGGCCCTCGCCACTGCCGTGCAGGCGACGGACCTCTTCTATGTGGTCTCGGCGGGCGGCACCCTGCCCGTCCTCGACAGCACCTTCAGGGACTTCGTCGACTACGGGGCCATGGTCTCTTTCGGGGCGGGCAAGCGCGTCAC
>JAKPZB010000060.1 GCA_029560215.1 Methanobacteriota archaeon
GTCTGAGCGCGTCGGCGGCCATGAGGATGGCGTGTCCGGTACCGAGCTGGGGCTCCTGGACCACCGTGTCCACGTGATAGGCCTCCAGGGAGCGCGTCACCAGGTCGCGGCCGTGTCCGAGCACCACGATCACCCCCTCTGAGAAATCGCCCACCAGCGCGAGTGAGTAGTGGATAAGGGGGCAGCCGAGGATCTCGTGGAGAACCTTGGGGAGGTCCGATTTCAATCTGGTGCCTTTCCCGGCCGCGAGTATTATGCTACAAGTTGTGTCCATCGAGGTGCCTTGCTATCACAGTCAGGAGGATTTCGCAACCGCAGCACTCCTCCTGTGACCTTGTCAAAGGCCGGTGCATTTGTTAAGACGGGCACAACATCGATCCACGTACGCGAAAGGAGAATCATCGTATGGTCTTGGAATGGGTTTCCGGACTGTTCTCGAACGATCTCGCCATCGATCTTGGCACGGCCAACACCTTGGTCTACGTGAGGGACAAGGGCATCGTGCTCTCAGAGCCCTCGGTGGTTACCGTCAAGCAGGAGCAGGGCGGGGTGAACCGTATCGTCGCAGTGGGTACCGAGGCAAAGAAGATGCTGGGAAGGACCCCGGAGAACATCCAGGCCATCAGACCCATGAGGGACGGTGTCATTGCCGACTTTGAGGCGACCGAAGCCATGCTCAAGTACTTCATCACCAAGGTCCACCAGAGGAGGCTCTTCGTCAGGCCCCGGGTCATCATCTGCGTTCCGTCCGGCATAACCCAGGTCGAGAAGAGGGCGGTCAAGGAATCTGCCGAGGCGGCAGGGGCCCGTGAAGTCTATATCGTCGCCGAGCCCATGGCGGCAGCCATCGGAGCGGGACTGCCGGTCACCGAGCCAATCAGTTCCATGATCGTGGACATCGGCGGTGGCACCACGGAAGTCGCGGTCATCTCGCTTTCAGGCATCGTGTACACGAACAGCGTCCGGGTGGCGGGTGACAAGATCGACCAGGCCATCATGCAGTACATCAAGCGGGAGTACAACCTGCTGATCGGCGAGAGGACCTCTGAGATCATCAAGATCATGATCGGATCCGCGGCGGCCGACGACGTGGAGAAGACCATAGAGGTCAAGGGCCGGGACCTGGTGGACGGGATACCCAAGATCTTCACCATCAGTTCGGAGGAGATACGCAAGGCGTGCCATGGCCCGGTGCGTACCATCATAGACGGCGTACGCGTCGCGCTGGAGCAGACACCTCCGGAACTGGCCGCGGACATCGTGGACCGGGGCATCGTGCTCACCGGCGGGGGCGCCCTGTTCAAGAACCTCGACAAGCTCATCCGGGAAGAAACCGGGCTGCCCGTCATCATCGCCGAAGACCCTCTTTCCACGGT
>JAKPZB010000061.1 GCA_029560215.1 Methanobacteriota archaeon
GGCGTTGAGCCACCTCTCCAATTTCATCGCCGGCTCCCCGTCGTAGCTGCGGTACTGGCATACGTCCAGGTAACAGGATATCCCGTCCAGCACCCTGCCGAAGGATGTGCTCAGGCCCGAGCGGTGCATCATCTTGCGGAACAGTTCCCGTTCGTTCTCGCTGAAGTAATCCAGTCCTCCGCCGGTCATCTCGGCCAGGGCGAAGGCGATCCTTCTGACGTCGTAAACGGCCTTCTCCCCGCCCAGCAGCGGCACCTCTTTGAGATGTCCGACCCGGCGGTACTCCCTCAGGTTGGAGATGAGCACCTCGCCGCCCCAGGCCACCCCGTCGTCGCCGTAACCGGTGCCGTCGATGGTGATGGCTACCATTTCGTCCAACTTAGATTCCACCAGCAGGGCGGCGGCGTGCGCGTGATGATGCTGCACCTCCACCGGCTCGATGCCGCTCTCCTCCGCCCATCTCTTGGCCAGGCGCCTGGTGGAATGGCCCGGATGCAGGTCCATTCCGATGGCGTCCAGCCGGTCCGCGCCTAGCAAACGGCGCAGGTATTTTAGACTCTCCTCCAGGAACTCCAGCACCCCGGGCGACGTGGCGTCGCCGATGTACTGGGTGGCGTAGAGGCGCTTGTCAAAGGATAGCGCTCCGGCCAGTCCCTCCTGGGCGCCGACGCCGACCGCCACCCCGTCCAGGGGGAAATCGATATGCGAGGGGATGTGGCCTCGGGATTTGCGAATGTAATAGGTCTTGTTCTGGAACGATCGGACCACCGAATCGTCGCAGCGGTTGACGATCTCCCGGTCGTGCATGAGGTACATGTCCGCTCCCAAGGTCAGGGCGTCCGCTTCCCGCAGCACCATCGGCTCGCCGGGAACGTTGGCGGAGGTCATCACCAGGGCGTCCTCCTTCAGGTGATGGAAGAGCAGGTGCTGCATGGAGGTGTACGGAAGGAAAACGCCGATGGTGTCCAGTCCGGGCGCCACCAGCTCCGTCACCTCGCTGTCGACCTTCGGCACCAGCACTATCGGCCGGTGGCTGGAGGTGAGCAGGCCCAGGTCATGTTCGGTCGGAGTACCGTAACGCTCCAATGATTTGAGGTCGCGGACCATGATGGCGAACGGCTTCTCCTTCCGCCGGTACCATTCGCGCATGTGAGGTAACTGGTCCAGAGTGCAGCACAGATGCATCCCGCCCCAGCTCTTGGCCACGCCGACGCTTCCCTCGTGGAGTCGGGAGGCGAACTTGGCTATCGGCCGCTCGTCGTCGCGCCGGCCATGACGGTCCAAAAGATAGTAGCGGGGGCCGCACACCGGGCAGGTGACGGTCTGATGATGGAACCGCCGGTCGTCCGGGTCGCCGTACTCCCTCTGACATTCGGGGCACAGCGGGAAAGGGCGCATGGATGTCTTCTCGCGATCATATGGAAGGTCCTCGATCACGGTGAAGCGGGCGCCGCAGTCGGTGCAGTTGGTGAATGGGTAAAGGTGCCGACGGTCGGAGGGATCGAACATCTCCTTCAGGCAGGCGTCGCAGACCGCGGTGTCGTTGGGGATGCCCACGCCTCTCACTCCCTGCTGGCTCGGCACGATCCTGAACCCCATGGCCTTGAGCTCGGGATCGGAAAGCCCGTCCGATATGACGACATCGTCCAGACGGGCCAGGGGCGGCAGCGCCTCCCTGAGGCGATGCACGAACTCCTCGGCGTCGCCGTCGATCTCGATGACCACGTTGGAGCCGTTGTTCTGCACGTAACCGTGGAGGCCCATGGACCTGGCCAGGCGATGCACCGTCGGCCGGAAGCCGACCCCCTGGACCACACCCCTCACGGTTATCCGCATGCCTCTTTCCATCCAGACCCGGATATATATTCCTTGTCAGTCCTTACCGCACGAGGCATAAATATCCGTAATCCGTTCCGAAGGGGGATAGCATGAGCGAGGTACCAGAGGGACTCCACTACACCAAGGACCACGAATGGGCTCAGGTCGACGGCGACGTCGCCACCGTGGGCATCACCGACCACGCCCAGGGCGAGCTCACCGAGTTCGTCTACGTCCAGCTTCCGAAGAAAGGCGCGAAGCTGAACAAGGGCGACGTGCTGGCGGTGGTGGAGAGCGTCAAGAACACCGCCGACGTGTACGCCGCCATCTCCGGAGAGGTCATCGACGTGAACGGTCCCCTGGACGACGACCCGTCCCAGATCAACAAGTCCCCCTACGGCAGCGGCTGGATCGCCAAGATCAGGTTGTCCGATCCCGGCGAGCTATCCAAGCTCATGGACGCTGCCGCTTACAGGAAGCACATCGGCGAGTGAATCAATAATCCAGGTAGATGTTGCGGGCCCGGCATTCGGACCGCAACCGTTCCACGAAGGCGTCCTCGTCCTTCAACATCTCCTTCACCGCCGCCCAGGTTCGCATGCAGTCCTTGTACTCCACGCCAACCATCTCGTGGATGATCATATCCACCCGCTTGCGGTTGTCGATGTCTATCTGCAGCCCGGCCCTCCTGAACGCGTGATCGAGGTGCCGGAAATAGCAGGTCATGGAAAATAGTATGCCCATGCTGGAAATAAAAATGTTTCAGTCCCCGGTGTTTTAATAGGGCGGGGACCAGGCGATCATCTGTTTCCCGATATCAGGCCCCGGCGTCGGCCAGGACGCTGCCGCAGGAGCACTTCTTCCTCTCCGCGGGTATCTTGGGGATGGTGGCCGAGAGCAGCTTGCGGATCTTGTCCATGTTCTCGGACATGGTCCTGAGGATGATGGCCGTGTCCACGGGATGGTCGGCCCACACGTCGTAATCGGTGATCATGGCCAGGCTGGTGTAGCACATCTCCATCTCCCGGGCCAGGGCGCATTCCGGCGCCAAGGTCATCCCGATGACGTCGGCGAAGGCCCGGTACATCCTGCTCTCCGCCCGGGTGGAGAACCTTGGCCCCTCGATGCACACGTATGTCCCGCCGTCGTGCACCGGTATCTTGGCCTTCTTGGCCTCCTTGGCGAACAATGCGTTCACTTCGGGACAGAAGGGGTCGGCCGCTCCGATATGGACGGTCTTCGGCCCGTCGAAGAAGGTGTACCTGCGGGACTTGGTGAAATCGATGAACTGATCGACCAGAACGATCTCGCCCGGTTTGAACTCCTCCTGCAGGGAGCCGACGGCGCAGGGCGATATGATGCGTTCCACGCCCAGCTGTTTCAGGGCGTAGATGTTGGCCCGGTAGTTGATCATGTGCGGCGGAATGACGTGGCCGCGGCCGTGCCGGGGCAGGAACGCCACTGGAACTCCCTTGAGCTCCCCGACCTGGATCTCGTCCGAGGCCGGCCCGTAGGGGGTGTGCGGACGGACGGTCTCCTTGAGCTCGAACATCTTGGGATCGTATACCCCGGTCCCACCGATTATGCCTATCATCGCCTTCATGGTGCTCCTGCCGGATAACCCACTGGAGGATATTAAATTGACCGAAGGCGAACGACTATCGTTGGATGGATTAACGGGTTAAAAGCTTCGGAAGCGGCGATACATGCTACCAAACCTTATTTTATATCCTCTAAAATCTCCAGACGAGAGTTCGCAATGGAGAAGAGCGAGGTAAACCCGATATGGGCATGCAGGGCCTTCCCGGCCTTCCCGGTCGCGCTGGTGGCGATCGGCGACGGCGAGGGGAAGAACAACATCATCACCGTCGCCCTGGTCCACATGTTCTCCTTCAACCCGCCGGTGCTGGGCATCGGCATATCCCCGGCCCGGCACAGCTACGAGATGCTGGAGGCCTCGGACGATTTCTCCATCAACATCCCCAGCAAGGACCTGGTCGAGGAGGTCCTGTACTGCGGTCAGCGTTCAGGTCGTGACGTGGACAAGTTCGAGGACTGCGGCTTCGAGCCCTGCCCGGGCAAGAAGATCCGTTCGCCGGTCATCGACGAGTGCGCGGTGAACCTGGAATGCGTGAAGCGGCAGAGGATCGACGCCGGAGACCACGTCTGGTATCTCGGGGAGGTCGTCCACGCGGAGATGGCCAAGGAGGCCGACCGCGAGAGGTCGCTCATGTACTGGTCCGGAGAGTTCCGGGTGCTCGGCGACGTCATAAGGCGGCGCTGAAAAGATTTGTTATCGTCCGGCTCCGGTTCTAATCCGGGTGCTATTCTGGTCAGCATGGAGGACAAGGTTGAACTGGACCACATGGGTGCGGCCATGTCGCTACCTCCGGCGCCGGTGGTGCTGGTGGGGGTCGGCGATAAGGAGAAGAACATCATCACGGTCGGCATGTTCAAGGTTTTCTCGGTCCGCCCGCCGCGGCCAAGCCGCTCAAGGTCCTAAGGCCCGATTGACGGCTGTACGGCCTTGGTGAACGAGCCGAAGATCCGCACGCAGGAGGCGCTATCCCCGAGCACCGCCAACGCCTCGGCCACCTTCTGGTCCCGGGCGTCTCCGTCCAGGTCCAGATAGAACACGTACTCCCAGGTCCGGCCGTGCCAGGGCCGGGATTCCAGCTTGGTTATGTTGACCTCATGCGAGGCGAAGGCCTTCAGGCACTCGAAGAGCGCGCCCGGCTGGTTCTTGGTCGTGAAAGCAAGGGCGGTCTTGTTCCCCCTTTCGCTCGAAGCCTGGCGGGAGAGCACCAAGAAGCGGGTGATGTTGTTCCTGATGCTCTGAACGTCCTCCATCAGCACCTTCATGCCGTAAGTGGAGGCGGCCCGGCGGGAGGCGATGGCCGCCTCCTCCCTCGACCCCCATTCCTTGATCATGCACACCGAACCGGCGGTATCGAAGGCGGGCACCTTCTGCCATTCCGGGTGCGCGTTGAGGAGGTCGCGGCACTGCGCCAGGGCCTGGGGGTGGCTGTACACTCTCTTGATGTCTTTCAGTTCCGCCCCCGGATGC
>JAKPZB010000062.1 GCA_029560215.1 Methanobacteriota archaeon
GGTCTATCGGCGTCAGAAGGATGCCGGTGGCGCCCATGCGCTTGAGCTTGTTGATGGCGTCGAAGGCGTCGGTCTTGTCGATCACCACGTGCACGGCGACCACGTCGTCCCGGCCGATGATGTTCATGATGGTCGGTCCGGCTATTCCCGGGAAGGCCTTCTTGACCTCTTCCAAGGACGATTTGGGGACGTCGGCCATGAGGTACTTCTTGTTCTCCGCCTCGGTGACGCTGAGCATGGCGCTGATGATCTCCTGCACCTGCTGCTCGCAACCATCGTACGCTTTGCGGTTGGCGATGACCACCGCCTGGGATTCGGCGATGACCGCCAGCTCCCGCAAGTGGTTCATCTTCAAGGTGGAACCGCTGGAGACCAGGTCGACGATGATGTCCGCCACGCCCAGGATGGGCGCTATCTCGGCGGCCCCGGCGATGGAGGTGATCTCGACCTTCTTGCCCAGCTTCTCGAAGTACTGCTTGGTGAGGTTCGGGAAGGACGTGGCCACGACCAGGTCGTCCGGCAGGTCCTCCGGCCTCTTGGCCTTCATGCTCTCCGGCACGGCCACCGACAATCGGCAGCGCCCGAAGTTGAGATGATAGGGCACGACGACATCCAGTCCCGACTCGAGCACCAGGTCGTAACCGGTGATGCCCACGTCCACCGCTCCCTTGTGCACGAACTTGACGATGTCCTGGGCCCGGAGGAACATGACCGCCAGGTCTTGGCGCTTGACGTTGGCGTAGAGCCTGCGCTCGTCGCCGTTCTCGATCTCCAGTCCGGCCTGCTTGAGGATCTCGATGGACCTCTCGCTCAGCCTTCCTTTGTTGGGTATGGCCAGCCTGAGTGTCATATGATAACCCTTGGCAATTCCCATCAATGGACAATTGCTACTTATAATTACTGACACTCTGGTCGTGCGCCCGCGCCCGGAAGGCGCATTTTGCCAATTCATCGCCCCGGGAACGGTTCGGCTTCCTAGACGGACAATAGCGAATTCTCAAATAAAACGGGAGAAATGGGGCGGAGCATGCCGGCGGAGGAGTGGCGGGAGATATGGGAGATGGCCAATTCCCATTCCCCTTACCGACGCTTCCCGCTGGACCGCCAGCGGCTGGTGCGGCACTGGAACGAGGTCTCCAAGGACTATGATAGCGAGTCGATGTCCCTCATCGATGAGCGCATCTTCGGATTGCTGAAGGACATGTCCGCGCTTCCGGACGGCGGCGCGGCGTTGGACATCGGCTGCGGGACCGGTTCCCTGACCTCCATGATCGCCGCCGGCTGCTCCCGCGTCCTGGGTCTTGACATCTCGCCCGGTATGCTGTCCGTGGCCAGGGAGAGATGCTCAGGCCTGAGCCAGGTGGACCTGCTCTGCCAGAGCTGGGAGGAGTTCTCGCCGGACCGCCGCTACGACCTGGTGTTCTCCTCCTTCTGCCCGGCGGTGGACGACCTCGCTTCGGTGATGAGGATGGACGCCATG
>JAKPZB010000130.1 GCA_029560215.1 Methanobacteriota archaeon
GGCGGTGATGGAGTCGGACATCGCAGGGATCTGCCAGGCGGCGCCGGGCGAGCGGACGCCGATCCGGGAGAACCAGCGGAACGGCTACCGGGAGCGGGAGTTCCAGACGCGGCTCGGGGAATGTATCGATTCACCCCCCCCCAGACCACGGGTTGAGCATCGCGTTCGCCGTTCGTGAAATATCTGCTTGTACTTTGCTCAGAGGGTGTAGCCGAATAATTGACTTCCCGAGAAATCGTGCGACAAGGGATCCAAGCACCTGGAGGATTCCATGGCCCACGAGCAGCCACGAACGGCTCAACCACGGCGGGGGCGCAAGCCGTTGCTGAACGAGCAGGACTGCGCACTTCTGCGCGACCAGGTTCAGCGTCACCCGGGCACTCCGATGAGCGAGCTGGTGCGCCTGCTCGAGGCCCAGGGGAAGAAGGCCAGTGGGACCACCATCAGCAAGGCCCTGATGGCCATGGGATTCCGCCGGGAGAGAAGGCGCAAGGCTGTCTCTGCCCCCTCTCCGCAGACGCCGCCGCGCTACCGCGAAGTCCACCGACGTGAACCCACCCCTTCGTCCTACCCATCCAGCCTCACCGACAGGGAATGGGAAGTGCTGGAACCGCTCCTGGCGAAGGTCAAGGATCCCCGGGGGCGGAAGCCCGTGCATCCGCCGAGGGAGATCCTGAATGCCATCTTCTATGCGGCCCGCACGGGATGCCAGTGGCGGCAACTCCCCAAGGACTTTCCAGCGTGGACGGCCGTCTGGAGCGTATTCAGGCGGTTGCGCGATGCGGGAACCCTGGAGCGCCTCTACGAAGCTCTGTTCGCCATGTGGAGACAGTTGGAAGGGCGATCTGCGAGCCCGAGCGCAGGGATCATCGACAGCCAGACCGTGAAGACGACCGAAAAGGGGGGCTCTGCGGCTACGATGCGGGCAAAAAGACCAAAGGGCGGAAGAGACACCTCGTCACCGACGTGACCGGGTTTCCGCTGGCTGTCCGGATCCAACCTGCGAACAGGCAGGACAGGGACGGGGCCCTGGAGGTGATCGAGGCCGCCCACGCTCGATACGAGACCCTCAAGCATCTTTGGGCGGATGGCGGCTATGCGGGCCGTTGTGAGTTTGCCGTGAAGGAGGCCACAGGCTGCACGCTGGAGATCGTCCGCCGCAGCGATGACGTGGCCCGCGAGGTCTGGCTCCAGCCAGGCCAGGAAGCCCCGGCCGCCGAGGGGTTCAAGCTCGTCAAATGGCGCTGGATCATCGAACGGACCTTTGGATGGCTCGGGCGCTACCGGCGCCTCAGCAAGGACTACGAGCAGAGCCCGGCGAGTTCCATGGCCTGGGTTCGAGTGGCCTTGATCGCCATCCTGGTCCATCGATTCGGTGTTGCCTGATTAATCGGCTACACCCTCTTAGCCTTCTGCGAGACTTTTGGCTTCGGGCTGGAGCAGACCGACATCCTGCGGGATCTCTGGGGCCGCTTCATCACGAATCGCAGTCGCATCGCCGAACTCCTGCGCAAGTGCGGTCTGGTGGAAGCCCTCGCCACCCAGGCTGCGCTGCCCGTGGCCGATGACGAGCTGGCCTACCATCTCTATTGTGGCCTGCTGGATGACCTGGAGCGCCAGGGGGAACGGGAACTGCTGCGCCTGGCCACCGACGCCTTCTGGACCCACCACTTCCGCGAGCTGTTCCCCAAGGTCGCGCCCAAGGTTCAGGCCCCGAAAAAG